>DASPNN010000450.1:0-4933 GCA_035626495.1 Chryseosolibacter sp. | reverse complement strand
TCGAACAACTGGAAAACCTGCAGCTCAGGCTTCAGCAGATCAGCAAGGACCAGCTCAGGAGCTACATTCATGGATATTCCGACGAAGAGACCAAACGGCTCAACGACCAGGCCAGCTCTATTTCCGAACTGTTGCATTGGGATTCTGTCTGGCCGGAAGGATCGGTAGTGCTGGAAGCTGCCTGCGGCGTCGGGGCGCAGACCCGAATCATCAGTAAGAAGAATCCGAACACACATTTTGTCAGCATCGATCTTTCGGAAAAATCGCTGATGACAGCGTCACAGGTAATCGAATCGATGAAGATCAGCAATGTCGAATTCAGACAGGCTGACGTGTTCGACCTCCCTTTTGAAGACGGTTTTTTCGATCACGTTTTTGTTTGCTTTTTACTCGAACACCTTGCCGAACCGGGGCGGGCCTTGATGGAACTGAAACGTGTCCTCAAGCCGGGCGGCACCATCACGGTCATAGAAGGCGATCATGGATCCACATACTTTCATCCCCACAGCGAGGCTGCGCACAAGGCGGTAGAAGCCCAGGTTGCACTCCAAAAACTCAATGGCGGAAATGCCAACATCGGCAGGCAACTATATCCGATGCTCTCAGATGCAGACTTTGCGAATGTCGTCGTCAACCCGCGCATGGTTTATGTCGACGATTCGAAGCCGGAAATGGTGGAGGGGTTCACGCGAAACACCTTCACCGCCATGATCAAAGGGGTCGGAGACGAAGCAATTGCAAAAGAAATCATCAGCAAGGACGACTTTTACGCAGGCATACGGGATCTTTACCGGACCGCAGAGGGGGGAGGAACATTTTGCTATACGTTTTTTAAAGCCACAGGCCAGAAAACATGGTGATTTACTGGTGTACCAAAATCCGCGCGAAGGCCAAGATCATACTTTATCCAGATATGCGAAACTTGGCTCATGTTTTGGCTATTACTCATCACTGCCGTCGTCACGACCCTGTTAGTCCTCGGCAACCGTTGGATTAGCCGGCACCGTGAAACCCATCCGGAACTTTACAAGAACCGTCACACCATTCGTTTCTTCGTTTGGCTTATTTTCAATCTCGGTCAGGTTTGACTCAGAATAATGGCGGTCAATAGTAGCGCATATTCTTCCGCCGTTTTTTTGCGGGCTCGCTTCATAGTAATCATTTTAAGTTTATCTTTCTCTAACGCCGTCCCATCTGACAACTCAGTCAAACTGAACATGACGATTTGCTCAATCATTGGTGAATAATCACACGGCTCGAAGACAATTCAGACGCGACGGCGTTTTTACCGACCCGATAGTTCCTAATCTCTCCGGATCGTATCTTGGATCGCGAATCCGAATTTAAGGTTCTCATACATGACTTTGAAACATCTGCTGTGGCTCGACTTCCTACTCGGCTTTACAACCGGCATCATTGGACTGATCTACTTCAACTCGCTGGAAACATTGCTTGGGATACCGGCGAGGATTATCATAATCGTGGGGTTGATCACCCTATTGTATGCGGTTGTAGCAATATTGCTGGCAATACAAAACTCACCGCATCAGGGTGTCGTCAATGTTTTGGTCACGGCCAACTGGGTTTGGTCGTTCGTGAGCCTGTTCTTGGTAAACCTCTATTTTTCGAATGCAGCGGTTCTGGGAAAAGTCTTCCTGGTGCTGCAGGTGGTTGTCGTAGGGGCGCTCGCGTATTTCGAGGGGAGAGCCTTGCGGCATGGCAGGTCAGAGGAACAAATGTGATCAAATATCTTACAGGCGGACAGTTCCGCGACGCTATCTGGAACCACTCCTGGACAAGATCGTATTCGCTTCCTCGAGGAACTTAATTTCTTCTTTCCCAGGCTCCGGTGCGGACGGATAGCCCAATTTTCCAAGCGGGGAGATCATGAACGTTTTTTTCTCCAGGTCCTTGCTGATCGAAAATATCCAGATAGTCGGGTATCCACGTACTTCGAAGAATTGTTGCAAACTTAGATTTTGCTGAACCAACTCGACCGGTAGTTCTTTGCGCCTCGGAAAATCGAGCTCGAGCAGGACGACGTTTTCGCTCGCCCATTTTTTGAACGCAGGCTTCGAAAATACTTCGCGCTGAAGCTTGTGGCACCAGCCACACCAATCACTGCCGGTAAAAAAAGCAAAAATCGGCAAGTTCGTAAGCTTGGATTTATCATGTGCCTTATTCACATCGGAGTACCAGACAAGTCCATCGTCTGCGTTCTCAGCCTGCGGAAAGGCGGTATGAACGTAAACCAATAAGATCAGTAAAAGAAAGATCCTGCGCATCTTAAAAAAGTCATTATCTGCAATATAGTTTTTTTTCACGAGGCTCCATAACCACCCGGTGTCAAGCGGCGGCTATTCTTTTCGTATTTTTACCGATAACATATATTATGCCCTTTTATCACGCCTTGTTTAAAAATAATCAGCCAGGCAGGAATGCGGAAGACACCGGCTACTGGACCTCGGGTGGAGAATATTCCGGTTTGTTTACCGAAGAATTTCCGCGCGAGCGAATTCCTGCGGGTGCTGATGCTGAATTGGTAGTTGTTCATTTTTTCACGTCGGAGGATGAACTGATCCGTTTCCACCAGGAAGGCAGTTGGAGAAGGTTTATGAGCCGGTAAGCGGGTTGCTATGATCGTAATCGGCGCCGATAAGCCACACACCTCACGTTATTTGCACACGTATGTTTCGTTGATTAATTTGTTTGAATTAACATCCTTATGAGGTACTTACTCACATTTGTTTGCGTGACTTTGATGTCTGTGTCTACTGCGTTCAGTAGATCCACGCCGACCGACACCCTAGTTGCATCGCGTGATTTCAAAAATGGACTTGGATTTTTGGCAGCGCAGCGCTATGACAGCGCGCTTGTGTGTTTTCAGCGGGCCGTAGAGGTCTTCGAAGCAAAAAATTACTGGTTTAAAACAATTGTATGTTACAACAAAATTGCGGAAAGCCAGTTCGGAGTCTCCGACTATGGTGCCGCGGCGAAGTCCGCAGAAAACGTATTGAAACTGTGCGCAGAAAAATTGTCTAATGACCATGTTCAAACCGGCTATGCGCGTATTGTTCTGGGAAACGTGCTGATGTACACAAAGAGCGATGTTAATGCCGCCCTTGAACTCTACAATCAGGCACTCGAAACGTTTAAAAGAAATTATGGCGAGTTGCATGCCGACGTCGCAAAAGCCTACGTGACGATCGCGATGACAAATGCATATTTTATCGGAAGGTACTCGATGATGATCGAGTATTATAACAAAGCGTTGTACATCCTGCTGAAAGTGCGCGACAAGAACCACCCCGATATTGCGTATGTGTATAACAGCCTCGGCAATGTTTACAAAGAACTAAACGATTACGAATCCGCCGAACAGTATTTACGCAAAGCCCTCGCCATATACCAGGGAACGAGTGGGGGAAAAAACCTCGCTGTTGCAAACTGTCTCGGCAACATTGCCCGCATTCACCGCGCCCGTAAGGATTATAAAAAAGCAATCGAATGTTTCGAACGTGTAAGAAAAATTCACCAGGAGATCTATCACGAACGGCACCCTTTTGTCATCATGGTTTACCGCGGAATTGCTGACGTGTATCTTGAGACTGGTGATGTTCTTCTGGCGGAACGAAACTACAAGAAAGGAATTCAAATCGCGGAGGTGTTGCTTTCCAAAAAACACCCGGTCATTTCCGCCATCTATAACGATTTGAGCGAGCTTTTCCAGGTTTATGAAGATCTGCCAAAGGCCCTGGGCTATGCACAGCAAGCCATCATCGCAAATGTATTTGAGTTTAACGAGGCAGATCCGAAGGAAAATCCGCCCGCCGATGCCTACTACTGGGAGATCCGGGAATTTATTATCGCGCTCACCAATAAGGAACGGGTTCTGCTCCACATGTACCGCAAGGATAAAAATGTCGATCACATCAGGCACGCTCTTGCGACCATAGAGATCAACGACCAGGTCCTCGATGAGTTTGGAAAATATATCCAGGACCACGACGATAAAATAATCCGCGGGGCTGAAGCCGCGAGTGTGTATGAAACCGGGGTTGAAATCGCGTTTGCCCTGATGGAGGCGACGGGTGAAAAGAGATACCTGGAAAAAGCATTCTATTTCTCGGAGAAAAGCAAGGCGGGAATACTAATGGATGCCCTCAGTGAGTTGAAAGCGAAACACAGAGGCGAGATTCCATCCGCCCTTTTGGAGTTTGAAAAAAACCTGAAGGCGGAACAATCGCGGTACCACTCTCAAATTCAGCAGGAGAAGTCAAAGGGACCCGGCGCAGACGAAAGCCAAATTGCCGGGTTGAGTGATAAACTGTTTGGGGTCAGCAGGCGATATGACTCGCTCATCGGAGCATTTGAGAAACAATATCCCGAATACCACAGCTTAAAATTCAGAAACAAGATCGTAACGATTTCTGAAATTCAGCGGCAGCTGGATAACCGTACTGCATTGCTGGAGTATTTCATAGGAAAAAGAGTGGCATACCAGTTTCTTATTACAAAAACGGATTTTCATTGCCAGGCCCTTGATAGCGCCCAGGTTTTGCATGACCATGTGGCGCGTATCCGCAACGCGCTTGACCCGTTGAGTCATGCTGGAAAAGATTCAACGTTTCGGACATATGTCCGCGAAGGCGACTATTTGTACCAGCACACCTTGAGGGATATTCTGGTGGCAGCCCGGGGTTGCGATAACCTCATTATCGTTCCGGACCAGGCTCTTAACTATGTGCCATTCGACATTTTTCTAACCGAGCCCGTGAATGCTTCCGCAGACTATAAAAACCTGCCGTACCTGTTGAATAAATACACGGTCAGCTATGCCTACTCCGCCAGCGTGCTCTACAACGAGGCCAGCGGGGCCGGCAGCGGCTCGTCCGGTTTGATTGCATTTGCCCCTGAATATAAACCGGTTGAC
>DASPNN010000449.1:0-6165 GCA_035626495.1 Chryseosolibacter sp. | reverse complement strand
TAAACTTTTAAAACAAGTTAGTAGTTTTTCTTATTATTGACCTGCATGAGTCTGATCACAGCCATTGCCACCGCCAACCCGGCAAACAGGTTCGGGCAACATGAAATCGAAGCATTCATGTTGAAAGCCATGGCCTTCCAGAATGGTGAAAGTAGAAAGCTCAGGGCGATCTTCAAAGCCAGCGGCATCGACTACCGCTATTCCGTGCTGGCCGATTACGGCCGCACTGGAAATTTCGAATTTTATTCGGAAAACCTTGAAGAAGCTTTTCCATCTACGCGTGAGCGCCTTGGCATTTTTCGAAACCACGCGCTGCCCCTGAGCGTGCAGGCGTGCACAAAATTGTTTTTAAGCGCCCCGCATATTGACCGCGCCCAGATCACCCACCTGATCGTTGTCTGCTGCACGGGAATGTATGCACCCGGCCTCGATATCGAGCTGGTAACGGCTTTAAAACTGCCGACCACGACCGACCGCACCGCCATAAATTTTATGGGCTGTTACGCCGCCTTCAATGCCCTGAAAATCGCCGATGCGATTTGCACCAGCAATGTCAATGCGAAGGTTCTTGTGGTCTGTACCGAACTGTGCAGTCTGCATTTCCAACGCGAGGCGACGGACGACAATTTGCTGGCCAACGCGCTCTTTGGCGACGGCTGCGCGGCCCTCCTGGTTGAGAACCAATCAGAAAGCAGGCTGCAGCTGCGGCTGAGCGGATTTCACAACGATCTGGCTACCGCCGGAAATACCGACATGGCATGGACTGTTGGTGACCTGGGATTTGAGATGAAACTTTCAGCTTATGTTCCAGATGTTATCCGGAAAGGCATTGGCCGTCTGACCGGGGCACTGCTTCAAAAACTTCAGCAAAAGATCGCCGACATCGCGCACTTTGCAATTCATCCCGGTGGAAAGAAAATACTCCAGGTCATCGAGGATGAATTGGGAATAGGTTCTGAGAAAAACGAACCGGCGTATTATGTGCTTAAAAATTATGGGAATATGTCTTCCCCAACCGTACTCTTCGTAATCGCCAGGCTGGTTGAAGAATTGCGCGGAAAAAAGGAATATGGTGAAGATATCCTCAGTTTCGCGTTTGGTCCGGGACTGACCATGGAAAGCATGATCCTCAAAATTGAAAAGGTTTAACATGCCCGATTTTTCAAAACGTTCGGGGGAAATAGAAATGATGGATGACCTCCGCTCGGGCGGCGAAGTTATCGAGGTCACCTTAAAAGAACTTGAAAAGATCAATTTGCTGCTCGGCGGGAATCATGTAACCATCGACGGTGTGCGGAAATTGCTCAGACAAAAGCCCGGCCGGGAAATTTTGATCGCCGATGTGGGGTGTGGAAGCGGTGACATTTTGAAGCTTCTGAGGAGATTGCTTTTGAAAAAGTCCATGCAAGCCGATCTGATCGGCATAGACGCAAATCCGAATGTTGTGGAATACGCAGTTCGCAATACCGCCGGTGAATCAGGCATCCGCTTCGAAGCGCTCGACATTTTTTCCGACGCTTTCCGGGAGCGGACTTTTGACATCGTAACCGGGACGTTGTTCTTTCATCATTTTACCGATGAGCAACTTGTTCATTTTTTTACCATGCTTAAAGACAAGGTCCGGATTGGCATTGTGATCAATGATATACACCGCCATTGGTTTGCTTACTATTCCATTAAATGGCTGACAGGACTCTTGTCAAAGTCTGAAATGGTGAGAAATGACGCCCCTGTTTCGGTGATGCGGGCGTTTAAAAAACGTGAGCTCGAGACCATCTTACGGCGGGCCGGCTTTGCGAATTTCACGATTCGCTGGATGTGGGCGTTTCGCTGGCAGGTGGTGATCGAAGTTGCGAAATAGTTTTTGGCACAGTTTTTCCTTTTAGGTCCGTAACCTTAATAATTTTATGAAAACAAATTTCCTAGTCGGAGTTATCGCATGCTTCCTCATTGCAGGCTGCGCATCAGGTCCGTTTGGCAAAAAAGTGAAAGAGCCTTTTCGCGGAAATGCCTACGAATCAAACAATCGATTTTTCCGGGCTACGGGCAAAGGCGAAAGCAGCCAGGACAACATCGCACGGGGAAAGGCCGACATTGAAGCAAAGGCGCAGCTCGCCGGACAGGTAAATACGACGATGAAGCAAGTTGCGGATCAATACCTTGGTCAAACCGAGAACGCCGAAGCAGCAGATGTCGCCGACAAGTTCCAAAGCCTTGTACGGCAAGTGATGAACACCGACATCGCAGACCTGCGAAAAATCGGCGAACAAAAATATTTTGACAAGTCGGATAATAAGTATACTGTTTTTATCGCTTATGAGATCAAGAAGAACGCGATGTTGCGGTTCATGAAAAAACAGGCGAAGGTGGATAAGACGGTTAATGAAAGACAACGCGCCCTGATCGAAAAAATAATAGACGAGGAGCTGCAAAAGGCCGAGGCAGAAGAACAGAACGCCAATCAATAAATTTTCGATACAAATTTTTCAGGTTTAAGTTTCCAGCCTTCCGGATCGTTTCGGAGGGCTTTTTTGTGCCGCCCGTTTGCAACTTCTCGCGCAGCTTCCGCGTCTTAACGTGGTAAACGTTCCTGTACTCATGAAAAACCTCGTTTTTGCCCTTTTTGTATTGTCATTTGTTTCGGTCGCGTTTGGCCAGGATGGCGAATTTCATCTTGATAAGACCTACCGGATAGGAAAAAGTAATACCATCGACCTCAGCTGTTCAGATGCTAAAGTGTTTGTGACAGGATCCACACGCTCTGATGTGCATGTGAAAATCGACCGCAAAGTAACGGCGAAGGGGTGGACGTCCGGCATGGACGATTTCCGTGTCGAGGTGACCGAGGAAAATGGCAATATTCGCATTCGCGAGTATCAAAAGGATGTCAATGTCACCTTCGGCTATTATGAGGAAGACTACCGGATTGAAATCGAAGCACCGGAGGGAATCGCCTTCCTGATGCGCGGTGACGATGGAGATGTGTTCGTAAAAAATATCAACGGCGCGATCTCACTTAGTCTGGACGACGCTGACGCGGAGCTCACGGGGTGCAAAGGCCACGAATTTCTCTTTAGATTCGATGACGGCGACTTGAGAATGGATCAGGGCAAAGGCAGCCTGGAGATCGACGCCGATGATGCAGATATCGAGATTTATGGCGCGGAGTTCTCACGGATCGATGCGGAGATCGATGACGGCGACCTGATCATCGAGACATCATTGTCTTCTGCCGGCGACTACAGGTTTAATTCACAAGATGGCCTTATTTCCCTGAAGGTGACCGCAGGCGGCGGCCAGTTTGATATCCATCACGATGATGCGAATGTGACGGTGCAGGGTCGCTATAAAACCATTGAAGAATCGGAGGACCGGACACGGCTTGAGCTCCCCAATGGCAACGCCCGCGTTACGGTGCGCGCCGACGACGCCCGCGTAAAGCTGTCGACGAACTGATTGTTTTCCTTTAAATATCGCAAATCCCGATCGAGTCCTTTAGTGACGCGAGCGGATCCGACTTGCTTGGGATGAATTCCTGGGCGACGTGACCCTTGAATCCGGTTTCGGCGATCGCTTTCATGATTGCCGGGTAATATAACTCCTGGGATTCATCAATCTCGTGTCGGCCGGGAACGCCCCCTGTATGATAATGCGCAATGTAATTTTTATACTTGCGGATGGTGGCAATGACATCGCCTTCCATGATCTGCATGTGGTAAATGTCATAGAGTAATTTGAAGTTCTCGGAGCCCACTTTCTCGCACAGCTGCGCACCCCACGCCGTATGGTCGCACTGATAATCTTTGTGATCTACCTTGCTGTTCAATAACTCCATCGCGATCGTGATGTTGTGTTTTGCGGCCAGCTTTACCACGGGGTCCAGCCCTTTCGCGCAGTTTTCGATACCGATTTGATCACTCAGCCCGTTCCGGTTACCCGAAAAGCAGATGAGGTTTTTCAAGCCGGCGTCCGCTGCTTTCGGAATGGCAACGCTGAATTCACGGAGTAGCTGTTCATGCAGGGATGGATCGTTAAACCCGCGATTTAATCCAATGGTGCTTCCGTAACCCATCGCACACGTCAACCCATGTTTAATGACCACGGGCCAACGCTCGGCGTCGAGCAACTCAACGGAACTGATGCCCATCGACTTGGCTGCCAGTGCGAGATCCTCAAGCGGGATCGAACCGTAGCACCACTGACAAACGCTGTGGTTGATCGTGCCCTTCAATGCAGGCATCGATATGTTCTCCAATGATTTTGTAAAAGCCGGTAATGAAATCGAAGTGATTGCACCTGTTGCCATTGCTTTGAGCGCTTGTTTACGCGTAAGTTTCATGTTCAATTGATTGAAGAGATACTTCAAATTACCAATCTTTTTATGGAATGGCAATAAATTGCTGATGCCCGGAAGGGATATTCCACGTAAAACGCGCGGCTAATTGGAATATTGATAATAAATTGCCTGCGATTATGATCCGTGTTTTCACAATCAATAACGGCCGGATTGAGCAATTCAAGAATCCTCCTCTCGAGGAGATTCTCGGATACAAGAACGTAATCTGGATGGATCTCCAGTCACCCTCGCAGCAGGAGCGTGAGTTTATTGAGAAGAGTTTCAAGATCGAATTTTTTACTTCGCAGGAAATCCAGGAGATCGAAAGCAGCTCGCGATTTCTGGAGACCGAGGAAACCATTGAGATCAACCTTGGCTTTGTGTCCAATGAACCCGAGCTGATTGTTCAAAACGTGACCTTCATCCTGAAGGATAACTTCCTGTTTACTTACAGGCAGGGAGATCTTAAGATATTCGGCGAAGCCGTGAGACGTTTGAAAACCATGAACGCAGCATCCAAAGAGCACGGTCTTGATATATTTCTCACGATACTCGAAACCCGCATCGACGGGGACGCCGACCTTATTGAAGGCATCAATCGCCGGGTAAACAACATCAGCCGGCAGCTCATCTCACAGCGATCGCTCGACCAGGACCTGCTCCTGGGGATCGCCCAATTGCAGGAGAATGTCATGTTGCTGCACCAGGCCATCACTGAAAAGCAGCGCGTGGTCAGCTCGCTCATACGCGTTCCTGAGTTCAATAAGATAGAAAATGAAAGATTAACGATTGTGATCCGCGATATCGCCTCGCTCCTCCAGCACTCGCAGTTTAGCTCCGAGCGCCTCGAGTACCTCCAAAACACGTTTCTGGGTCTAGCGAACATTGAACAAAACCAGGTCATAAAAATATTCACCGTCGTCACGGTCGTATTCATGCCACCCACGCTTATTGCAAGCATTTATGGGATGAACTTTGAATTTATGCCGGAATTGAAATGGATGGCCGGATATCCTTTTGCAATTGTTCTCATGATTGCATCTTCCATGCTGTTTCTCTGGTATTTCAAAAGGAAGAAATGGCTCTGACACACGTCAGGCAAATTCGAATACGCGTGCGTTGTTTTCGGTCGACAGTGATCCCACCGAAAATTCCTCAAAGACTGCCGGAGAAAGACAACTGCAAAAACAAGACGGCCAATTTATTGCTTGGTTGATGTACTGAAAGATGGATTTATCGTGGCCGAATATCAATGATTTCGACTTTTAAAGTAGCTTCGCATCCGAGACGGACAACGTGCAAAAAAAATTAAGACACATAGCCATCTGTGGCAATATTGGATGCGGGAAAACCACGCTCGCTGGCAAACTTTCGAAACATTACGGGTGGCAGGCGTTGCTTGAGTCGGTGGATGACAATCCTTACCTGAGGGATTTTTACAAAGATATGCCGCGATGGGCTTTTCATGTGCAAATCTATTTTCTGAACAGCCGCTTCAAACAGATCAACGCGATTCGCGAAAGCGAAAAGATCACCGTCCAGGACCGGACTATCTACGAGGATGCCTACATCTTTGCACTTAACCTTTACAAGAGCGGGCATATCCAGGAGCGCGATTACCAGAGCTACTGCGATATTTTTGATTCAATGATCCGTTTCGTCGAACCACCCGATTTGCTGGTATACTTGCGAGCGGACATCCCCAAGCTCGTGAAACAGATTCAGAAACGCGGCCGGGATTATGAAGACGCCATTCGCCTCGACTACCTTAAAAACCTCAACCATCACTACGAAAGCTGGATTGGTGGCTATAAACTCGGCAAGCTCCT
>DASPNN010000448.1:0-5866 GCA_035626495.1 Chryseosolibacter sp. | reverse complement strand
AACACTGCGTTCGGCAGAAGTTCCTATTTATTGCTTCTTTCATTCGTTTGCAACGACTAATTTTACGACGTAACACGAATCAAGATGAACGAAGATTTCCTGCCGATAAACGGCACAGACCACATTGAATTTTATGTCGGCAATGCAAAGCAGGCGGCGTTGTTCTATCAGCATTGTATGGGATTCGATCTCATTGCCTATGCCGGCCCCGAAACCGGGGTTCGCGACCGCGCATCCTATGTGCTCCAGCAGGAGAAGATCCGGTTCGTGCTCACAACTTCCCTGAAAGACGCGGCGATCGCCGACCATGTAAGAAAACACGGTGATGGCGTGAAGGTACTTGCACTCTGGGTGGATGACGCTCGGAAATCTTTTTATGAGACCACTAGCCGTGGCGCCGAGCCAGCTCACGAACCGCGCGTTCTTAAAGACGAACATGGGGAAGTTGTCATGGCTTCCATAAAAACCTATGGTGACACCATCCACACCTTTGTCGAAAGAAAAAATTACCAGGGTCCCTTCCTGCCGGGTTTCCAAACCCGCAAGAGCACGCTCGCCAGCAAAGCGATCGGGTTGAAATACGTCGACCATTGCGTTGGTAACGTGGAGCTGGGCAAGATGAACAATTGGGTAAATTTTTATGAAAAGGTCATGGGCTTCAAACTGCTCGTAACCTTCGATGACAAGGATATTTCGACCGAGTACAGCGCCTTGATGTCGAAAGTAGTTTCCAATGGAAACGGCTACATCAAGTTTCCGATCAACGAGCCGGCACAAGGAAAAAAGAAATCACAGATCGAGGAATACCTGGATTTCTACAATGGCCCCGGTGTCCAACATATCGCCATCGCCACCGACGATATTATTTTTACCGTGAGCGAATTGCGCCGGCGCGGCATGGAATTTTTATACGTACCGGATACTTATTACGAAGATGTCCTTGATCGCGTAGGGAGCATCCAGGAAGATCTTCGCGAGTTGAAAAAACTGAATATTCTGATTGATCGTGACGAAGAAGGATACTTGCTTCAGATTTTCACCAAGCCTGTTCAGGACCGGCCTACGCTATTTTTCGAGATCATTGAGCGGAATGGAGCGAAATCTTTTGGAAAAGGAAATTTTAAGGCTTTATTTGAATCCATTGAGCGTGAGCAAGCCTTGCGCGGCAATCTTTAGAAAGCTTCGGGTTATGCGTCGGAATGCACGACCCGCATTACTATAAAAAAGCCCGGCCGAAAACCAGGCTTCTTTTATTTGCAATCAATAATTTGATTAATCATGTCAGCACTTCTTGAACAAGTTCAAACAAAGGCGCAATCGTGGCTGAGCAGCTCCGTCATCGATCAAACCACCAAAGACCTCGTAAAATCGCTGCTCGCAAAGCAAGACTCGAAAGAGTTGATCGACAATTTTTACAAGGATCTTGAGTTTGGCACAGGCGGACTGCGCGGTGTCATGGGTGCTGGATCAAATTGTATGAACCAGTATACGGTCGGAGTCGCGACACAAGGCCTGGCCAACTACCTCAACAAAACCTATCCCGGCAAGGCGATTAAAGTGGCCATCGCGCACGACAGCCGGAACAACAGCAGGTTTTTTGCAGAGATCACAGCCAATGTACTTTCTGCCAACGGTATAGATGTGTACCTTTTCACGGAGCTGCGGCCCACCCCCCTGCTCTCGTTTGCCATCCGGTACCTGAAATGCGATTCGGGAATCGTGATTACCGCGTCGCACAATCCAAAGGAATACAACGGTTATAAAGCGTACTGGGCGGATGGCGCCCAGGTGGTGCCCCCCCATGACGGGAATATCACGGAAGAAGTCAAGAAGATCGCATCATTTGACCAGGTGAAATTTAAGGCAGATCCCACACACATACACGACATCGGTCCGGAAGTTGAAAATGCCTCTTATGACGAAGTTATTAAACTGATTCCCAACAAAGAGGTCATCTCCCGCCAGCGCGATACTCCGCTGGTGTATTCGAGCATTCACGGCGCGGGTATCACAATGGTTCCCGAATGCCTCAAGCGAATAGGCTTTAATAATATCCATGTAGTGGAAGAACAGCGGAAGCCCGACGGAAATTTCCCCACCGTGCATTCTCCGAACCCGGAAGAGCAATCGGCGATGGAACTTGTGATCCGCAAAGGAAAAGAAGTCGGTGCCACAATCGTAATGGCTACTGATCCCGATACGGACCGGGTGGGCATTGGCGTACGGAAATCCGATGGCGAGTTTATCCTGCTCAACGGCAACCAGGCCTTCAGCCTGATGATGTACTTCATTATGAAAAACCTCCGCGATACGAAGAACGCCTATATTGCCAAAACCATTGTGACCACCGAATTGGTCGATGACATGGCGAAAAGACTTGGCATCGAATGTTTCAATACGCTGACTGGATTCAAATACATCGCCGAGCTCATGGGCAAACTGGGGGGGCGAAAAAAATTCATCGCCGCCGGTGAGGAAAGCTACGGATATATGGTCGGCGATTTTGTACGCGATAAGGACGCCGTCTCTTCCTGTGCATTCTTCGCCGCCATGGCCGCCAGCGCAGCCGACGAGAAAAAGTCCATGTACGACTGGCTGATCGACATGTATGTTGAATTCGGTTTCTACAAGGAGCACCTGGTAAACCTGACAAAAAAAGGGCAGCAGGGCGAGCAGGAGATCAAAGCGATGATGGAGAAATTTCGCAACAATCCTCCCGCGTCAATCATTAACTGCAAGGTTATGCGCTTGCTGGATTACAAGAGCCTGCGGGAAAGACATCTCGCGACCGGCAAGGAAACACCACTTGACTTTCCAAAATCCGATGTTTTGCAGTTTTACCTTGAAGACGGATCGAAGGTCTCAGTGCGTCCTTCCGGGACAGAGCCAAAGATCAAGTTTTATATCAGTGTTAATGCACCGCTGAAATCTCGCGCCGAATTTGAAAAACTGAACGCGCAGCTGGAAGCGAAGATCAAAGGGATTGAACAATATTTGATGTCCGTCTGACGTGGAGAGGGAAGTTATTGATTCATTATCACGGCTGTTTGACCGTGACCTGAAGAAACTCGAAGACGAAATTCGCCAATATCCGGGTGAGACCGCACTGTGGAAAATCGCTAAGGATATTAAGAACCCGGCGGGTAACCTGGCTCTGCATTTATGCGGTAACCTTCAGCATTATATCGGTAAGGTCCTTGGCGGGCGAGACTATGTTCGCAACCGCGATCTTGAATTCTCTGCAAAGGATATCCCGCAAAGCGAGCTGATTGCCCAGGTTGCAAAGACGCGGCAGACTGTACTTTCAGTCCTCGGCAGTCTCGATGCGAACCTGCTTGGCCAGCAGTACCCGGAAAAAGTTTTCGATTACCCGATGACTACCGCTTATTTCTTGATTCACCTGGCCGGCCACCTGAATTATCACCTTGGACAGATCAACTACCACCGGCGTCTCGTGCATTAAAAAAGACCTTGTCCGGGCCGCAATATTTGCTACTTTAGCCGGAATATAACTTCTCGAATGAGTGATTTCATCAGCAATCTTGCGACAGGGGTCTGGACTCCGATACTGTTCTTGTTGATCCTTGGCGGGCTATTCTTCCTTTTTTATTCACGCTTCGTGCACTATAAGTATTTCGGGCACGCGATTGCCGTGCTGCGCGGAAAATACCATAACCCGAATGACCCGGGACACATCAGCCCATACGAAGCGTTGTCGACCGCGCTCGCGTCAACCGTGGGCATGGGCAACATTGCCGGCGTGGCTGCCGCCATTTCCATCGGTGGGCCGGGGGCATTGTTCTGGATGTGGGTGACAGCCTTCGTCGGAATGTCCACCAACTTTTTTACCAGCACACTATCGGTGATGTACCGGGGGAAAGATTCAGCCGGAAACATCCAGGGGGGGCCGATGTACGTGATCCGCGAAGCAATGGGGAAATCATGGTATCCGCTCGCCATCGTGTTTTGTATTTGTACGCTGGTGGGCTGTCTGCCGATCTTTCAGGCAAACCAGCTCACCCAGGCAATCATTGATATAGGCTTGAACTCCGACGAGGCTAAGTCCGCTTCGTTTCAGCTAGGTAATTTTCAAATCAACACCGCCAAATTCGTGATCGGGTTCATCCTGATGGTGATCTCCGCGGTGGTAATTATCGGCGGAATCCAGCGGATCGGCAAATGGGCAGGTAAAATGGTTCCGCTGATGATCGTGGTCTATTTTGTTTCCGTGCTGTTGATTCTTGTGATCAACATTGGAAAGGTGCCAGCGTATCTGTGGATGATTGTCACTGACGCGTTCGCCGCAGAACACTATCGCGGAGAGCCGGCCCTCGGAGGACTTGTAGGCGGACTTATCGTCGCCGGCGTACGCAGGGCATCGTTTTCAAACGAAGCGGGCATTGGCACAGCCCCCATGGCGCTCGGCGCCTCGAAAAGTGCCCAGCCAATCCGCGAAGGCCTGGTCTCTATGGCAAGTCCTGTGATCGATACATTACTGGTTTGTACACTCACGGCACTTGCCATTCTCGTTACCGACGTATGGAAAACTTCGGGCGCCGATGGCGTTACTTTGACGGCAACCGCATTTGAAAGCTCGTTGGGATTCACCGGAAAAATACTGCTGCTCATAAGCGCATTCTTTTTCGCCATCACGTCGCTGTTTTCCTATAGCTATTACGGCAACAAGGCCATGTCGTTTATGGTCGGGGTCAAAGGCGGGAAAATTTACGATTACGCATACCTCTCTACGATCGTGCTGGGAGCGGTCCTTTCGATGCGAGATGTGATGAATATCATCGATATTGCGTATGCCATCATGGCCGTGCCCACCATGGTGTCGGGATTCATTCTCGCCCCGCGGGTAATGGCCGAGGCCCGGCGATATTTCAAGCAACTCGATAAGGAATAGTCACGGCCGCTTTTTCTTTGCTCATAATTGTTTAATTTTTGGATCTGAAAGAACCCCACAGGATGAACAAGCACATCATTTTTCTCTCCGCGACTTTACTTGTCGCCGGTTTTCAAGCGTCTGCTCAGGATGGGTATATCAAATTCAGGAACAACCAGCTCGTTACGGGTAAAGTAAAAGTCCATTACGCAGCCTCTGTGCACGAGCATCAGGTCGAGATCACACCCGCCGGCGACGAGGCGAACCCGAAACGATACCACAAAAAAGATATTTCTGAGTACGCCATTCACAAAGACACATTCCGGATACTCAAGGAATTCTACCCCTACGAAGTGGAGGAAATTTATTACGAGCTCATTGATGCGAAAGTTCTTCGCTCGGGAAAAGTAAGCCTGCTGCAAATTCACAACTCATACACGTCGCTCGACAAAGGCCTGTTCGAAACGCTCCACGACCAGAACCCTTCGCAGGTTTCCTATTTCTACGTTTTGCAGGATACCGAATCGAACTTTGTAAAAGGCGTCCCTTCGAAGAAGGACAAATTCAAACTTGTGTTACAGGAGTTCTTTTCAGAGGAGGTGCTCGCTGCCTACGAGAAAGCCCACGGCCCGGTGCATTTTCGCGACCTGGAAAAGCTGGTGGCGTTTTCAAATACTGCCGCGCTGGATTAATCCCATTTCCCCTGCCCGCGGCTCACGCTGTATTTCCCCGCGCCGCCCAGTGCGATCGCGATAGCGGTCATGAAATAGAACACATTCAACTCTATCATCCAACCACCGAAATCATTGCGGGAAAACGCAATATCGCGGTGCGCGAGTACGACCGACATCAGCATATTGGCCGCAATAAGGGCCGCGGCAATCCTCGACTTATAACCGATCACCAAAAACACCGGAGCAATAAATTCGGCCAGCAGGTTGCCGTAGGAAATGAACTCCGGAAGGCCAGCGCTTCTTA
>DASPNN010000447.1:0-4817 GCA_035626495.1 Chryseosolibacter sp. | reverse complement strand
GGTAGGCTGTTCAATCTCGAAAGCCAGGTCTGGCCCGGTTATTCGGTGGGCGTGCAGCTTTGATCTAATTTTATTCGGTTCCATCACTACTTGCGACCTTGAGATTCACCGCTCGAAATTTCTTGGTTGGTATTGGACAAGCTATCGTCCCGATTACTTCCGCACCACCCTTCGAAAGTTGCATTTAAGCTGCGATTAACTTTCTTGTCCCGCGTGGCTTTTGCTGCTCATCCGTTTTAAAGTAATTTACGAATCGTTATGAACACCCCAACCATTCACAAATCCACGTTTGATTTTCTTCGAAGGCTGTCGGCCAACAACAACCGCGAGTGGTTCGCTGCCCACAAACAACAATATGAGCTCGCCAAAGCAAACGTTGAACATTTTGTAGATGCCCTCATTGCGAAAATGAATACGCATGATCGCATCGAAACTCCGTCCGCCAGGAAAAGCCTGTATCGCATTTACAATGATGTGCGGTTTTCCAGAGACAAAACACCGTATGACCCGCGTTTCGGCGGATACCTGAAGCGGTTAAAGCCTGCATTGCGTGGCGGGTATTATTTCTGGATCAAACCCGGCGGCGGGTCAGGTTTACTCTGTGGCTTCACCTATCCCAGTCCTGACGACCTGAAACGGATCCGGCAGGATATTGATGTCAATCACGCCGACTGGTATAAAATGTTGCGATCTAAAAGTATCGTCACAACATTTGGGGCGATGCAGGGTTCGCAGGTGCAAACCGCGCCGCGCGGATTTCACATTGACCACCCGGCGATTGATCTGCTGCGACACAAGCAATTCTGGTTTGAACGGACGTTTGCCGATAAAGAAGTTTTGGCAAGCGACTTTCTTCTTAACATGAATAAAACGTTTAAGGCGATCCGGCCTTTTTTTGATTACATGAGTGAGGTGCTCACCACAGATGCGAATGGCGAAGCTGTTTAGGGGTTGAAGTCTCCTAAAGTCTAAAGTCTAAAATTTAAAGTTTAAAGTTTAAAGTTGTGTTGTAGGTAAGGGTCTGGTTGCCTGTAGTTCGGGGTGGTTTCAAGTTGTTCAAGTTTCGGGTTTCAATCGGCGAAACAACCTATCGTTTCAACGCAACCTTCATTTTGAAATATCGTATATTCATTATATATTTAAGTAAATTATATATATAATGTCATCAGGCGAATTCATACGGGGTACCATCAAGACGATCATCCTCAAGCTGTTAGCACAAAACAGGCACATGTACGGTTACGAGATCACGCAACGCGTGGCCGAGCTGTCCGGCGACGGGATCAAACTGACGTACGGCGCATTATATCCTATTTTATACAAGCTCGAATCGGAGGGGATGCTCATCACCGTTACTGAAATTGTTGACAACCGCGCGAGGAAATATTATTCTCTCACCCCGGAAGGAAAAAAACTGGCCAAAGTGAAGGTCTCTGAACTTCAGCGATTCACCGAGATGCTGCGTATTATCCTTGCAGACCAAACAAAACCAAAAGTCAGTTTGAAATTATGGGGAAACTGACAGAAGAACAGCGAACGCGCCTGACGGAATTTCTGTTGGGCAGCGGACTTACCTTTAAACCCCTGCGTGATGAAATGCTGGATCACGTAAGCTGTGACCTTGAAGTCCGTATGGACAAGGGTTTGTCCTTCGAACAGGCGTGGAGCAGCACCATCGCCGAAATACCCGATAATCATTTTCAACAAATACAAAAAGAGACTATGGAAACAATTGACAAACGATTTTCACTATCGACGCCCTTTTCATACCTGGCGCTGGGTCTGCTGTTTGTAAGCACGACGCTTAAGATCATGCATTTTCCTGGGGCTGGAGAATTATTGCTGTTGTCTTTTGCCGGAATCGCAATCTCATTGCTCACGGGTTCTTTGACGGGCATCAAGCTCAATAAAGAGAAGAAAGGTGGAATGCGTGTGATGGCGGTCGTCGTCGGCGTGTTATTCATGATGGCCGGCTATGGTTTCAAGATCCTGCATTTGCCCGGCGCCGATCAGCTCATCGCATTTTCTGTAGTCGTATTGATCGGCGCATTGCTTGCTAACACATTGTACGTTTACAGAAATGCCTCGGGTGAAGGCAATCTTTTAACGTACCTGCATGAAAAGTATACTCCCGGTATTGAGCGGTTCTTTCTGATATTACTGTATCCGCTGGCTGCTTATAAAGTCATTTCTTTGACCGGCGACCCCGCGGGTTTCGCGGGCAACCTTGTTCTGCTTGTCATACTTTTCGGCGGAGGACTTCAATTCTTTGCACTGTGCTGGCGAATCATGGAAAAGGACCTGACAAAACGTAACCCGGTTTCTTTCGCCGCGCTCATTATAATATTTTTGTCTTTCAACATAATTTTTCTCGGTCCGCTGGTTGCATTCCAGATAAGGATCGTTTTGATCATGGTCTTCAGTGCGGCGGCGGCAGTGCTGGCGTACTACATGGAATCCGAACCAAAAAGGGTCACGTCGCTGATATTTGCGCTTGTGTTCCCTGTAATATTTTTCGTGTGGGGCCTTATCAGGCTGCAGCTGATCCACGTTTCCGCTGGTGCGGTGTTCTTCAATCTTCCTGTGCTCGTCCTTCTTGGCGGCGGAATACTTTTGTGCCGCAAACACGGGCCCATGCGAACGTATGTGATCATTTCATTCGGGTCGTATTTGTTCGAATATATATACTCATGAAGTGGATTGATGTTTAGTTGGATCAGGGGTTTTAGAGTTTAAAGTTTGAAGTTTAAAGTTTGAAGTTTGAAGTTTAAAGTTTGTCCATGCCTGCCAGACGTTGACCGTTTTCTAGGGTTTAAATGTAACATTAATTGTCATTGTTGTTGTAGTCATTAGCGGGTATGTGGGTAACTCGTTTCGAGTTATCCACATACCTGCGTTTTTTCTTTTTTTGCTTCTTTTTTTCTTTTTGTTCGCATGTGGATAAAGTGTTTTAATTTAAAGATCGTTCATACTGGTAAGGTGATACGTTGCCCAAAGAGCCATGAGGTTTTTCTTCATTGTATTTTCTGACGGCCTTTGCCGTCATCCTTATTAATTGATCGCAATTTTCCGGGCCATATCCTACCAGGTAATCATTTTTGATGATGCCATTAATTCGCTCTGCATTCGGATTCTCATAAACACTTTCAGCCATACTGTTTCTAAACTGATGGTGTGCCGTCAAGTGGAGCCATTCCTTACAATAATATTGTCCGCCGCCATCCGAGTGCAAGATTAGACCAGGTTGCGTACGACGCCCCTTCACAGCCATCTGCAAGGCTACAATGGTAGTGGATTGAGTAAACAAATCTGATGCGACCGAATGCCCGACAATCACTCTTGAATATAAGTCTAGAAAAAAAGTCAGGTAGTAGAACTTTTCTCCAATGCGATAGTAGGTAATATCGCTCACCCACACCTGGTTTATACCTGTCAACTCCAAACCAGCTAATAAGTTGGTAAAACGTGTCACTCCAAGGGAATTTGTAGTCCGATGATAGGCCCGCTTGATTGATACTTTAAATCCATTTTCAAAACAAAAGGCTTCAAAGCGGTCTCGTCCGATTTGAGCCGGTCGGATCAACCGATACATCTGCCTGGCTGACATGCGAGGATGGTCCACCCGAATTTGTCTTGCCAAGACAAGAAGCTGCTCCATTTCCTGAAGGAACAGTAATTGACGATTAAGTTTTTGATGAAACGACTGCTTTGTCATTCCCAGTGCTCGAAAAAGAGTGTTCAGCTTTATTTTGTGGACGTGCCTTTCGATCCAGTACCAGAGGAGCGTTTGCCAGAAAATTTTTTTTTAATATCAATCTGATATTGCTTTTCGGCTATCTCAATCATTTTTTCCTGGAAATCCAACTTCACCTGTTTTTCGCCTATGATCCGCTCCAGCTCCTTGATCTGTTCCTTAAGAGCCTCAATCTTCCGACTATCGCTTTTTGCCTCTACAACCTGCTTTATGCCTTTCTTTCGCATTACTGAATATTGATATATCCATTTATAAACAGCCGTGTGACTAACTTGATACACACGACATACTTCTGAAACTGAGCTTAGATTTCGATCAATTTCCGAAACCTTCTTCCGCTTAAAGTCTTCACTAAAATAGCGGTTAATCCGTTCCTTAACTGTTAATTTTTCGTAGTCCTTTAGATTTGCCATTGTTGTACTGTTTCTTTGGTTTGCAACTCAAAAAACGGTCAACTTATTTCAGGCTAGGACAGTTTCCGGCCCCCGACTGAATGTGCGAGGGCCCCTTAAGGGAATAAAGGGTGCGGGTGGGGTTGGTTCGAAGGAGGATGTTTCAAGTGCGTTTTAGACTTTGGACGGAACACGTAAATACAGTCCCTCCTGTCGGAATGTTTAAAGTTATGTTGTAGGTAAGGGTACTGGTCGCCGGTAGTGTGGGGAATTTCGAGTTTCAGGTTTCGAGAGATCAAAATAAAAAACGCCTCCTTTTTCAAGAAAGCGTTTTTTACCTAAAAACCAATTCTCACTATTTCTTCACAACAAGATGCGTGGTAACTCCACTTCCCTGGTGCACCTTCAGGATGTACATGCCCGGAGGCCATGTGGCGCCGAGGTTGTCGTAACTGATGTTCGCCTTCACCCCCCTCATTGTTTCCACCGGGAAACCGGAAGACGTATACACCGCGATGTCGACAATGTCCTCGTCCCTGCCGTTGACAAGAATGCTGAACTCCTGCGTGTAGGGATTGGGATATGCGGTGATCCTGTCGTCGTCCTTCGTGCGCTGCGCGGCGATGCTCGTTCCGCACGGCGACGGGTTTTGGCTGTTAATATTCCTGTAA
>DASPNN010000446.1:0-3097 GCA_035626495.1 Chryseosolibacter sp. | reverse complement strand
GAAGCGCGGTAACAGCACCGAAGATCTTACCGCTTTCGCCAGCTTTGGTTTTGATCTCGACAGTGAGTTCACCGACTTTCTGAGCGACCGCCTCCGCATCCTGTTTCACCTTGGCAGCCTTGTGGGCAGCCTGGCGGATGTTTTCGTTAACAAGTCTCTTATTGGAATCATTCGCGATAAGCGCAAGTCCGTTCGGGATCAGGTAGTTGTTCCCGTACCCGGCTCTTACCTTAACGATGTCGTTCTTATATCCGAGACCCTGTACATCCTGTTTCAATATCACTTCCATGTTCGTTTTTTCTTAGGGTTAAACATTACTTCAAAGAATCACCAACATAGGGAAGAAGCGCAAGGTGGCGGGCACGCTTCACGGCCTGAGACACTTTCTTCTGGAACTTCAGGCTTGTGCCCGTCAGACGACGGGGCAGGATCTTACCCTGTTCGTTAATGAACTTCAACAGGAAGTCGGGATCTTTGTAATCAATATACTTGATACCATTCTTCTTAAAGCGGCAATACTTCGGTTTTACCTCTGCGCGCTTGATGGGTTCGTTCATCAGTGTCATTCTGCCAGCTCCTCCTGAGCTTTTTTGTTTTTCTTGTCCTTGTTTTTGAATTCGCCTTTGCGTCTGCGCTCATTGTAAGCGATCGCGTGCTTGTCAAGCGCAGTCGTCAAAAAGCGCATGACTGATTCGTCTCGTCTGTACTCGGTTTCGAGCGTGTTGATCACCTCAGAGTCTGCCGCAAATTCGATAAGGTTGTAAAAGCCGGTTGACTTTTTGTTGATTGGATAGGCCAGCTTTTTCAATCCCCAGCTTTCCAGGTTGAGGATCTCTGCATTGGCCTTCTTCAATACCTTCACGAACTTTTCGACAGTATCCTTTGCCTGATCATCAGACAAAACGGGATTTAAAATGAATACCGTCTCGTAATTTTTCATGTGTACTTAGTTTTTGAGCCTGCAAAGGTAAAGAAAAGTAGGGTATTTTGAAAAGACCACCTGGAAAATCCGACGGAAATAGCCAAAAATCGCCCGTTTTAAGGCCTATTATCACTAAAATAAGAGTTTGTGCGCTAACCCTGCAGTACCGGATGGACCCCCCTTTTGAAATCGCGAAAATCCGGACTATTTTGATCGAGCTGCAGGCGCCCGGAGTGACCCGGCCCCACCAGCCGGTCAACACAGTATGTTAATATCCCGCAGACAATTTCTAACAGTTTCAGCCATGACAGGAAGCCAGGTATTTGCCAATAACCTCGAGCTGTTCTCAGCGCCGGTAAATTTTCCGGCACAATCCGGATTTTCGATGCTGGTGTTCGCCACCAACTGGGGCTTCGGCGGATCGTTGGACGAATTCTGCGAAAAAATCAAAACACTCGGCTACGACGGGGCAGAGCTCTGGTACCCGTCTGAAGAAAAACAACGGAGGGACACACTCGCCTCGTTTGAAAAATACCAGCTGAAGATGGGCTTCCTGGTTGGAGGCTGGGATAAAGAACCGGGCAAACATTTCGAACAGTTTCGCGCAGCCCTCGAAGGGGCGGCTTCCCACAAACCTGTTTATATCAACTGTCATTCCGGCCGCGATTTTTTTTCGTTCGAACAGAACAAACCTTTTATAGAACTCACAACACGGGTGTCCAAACAGACCGGCGTGCCGATCTACCATGAAACGCACCGGGGCAGGATCCTGTATTCCGCCCCGGTTGCGCGGCAGTTCATGGAAAAGCTTCCTGAACTCCGCATCACCTTCGACGTCTCGCACTGGTGCAATGTGCACGAATCCGCCCTCGACGATCAGCCGGAAACGATTGCCATGACGCTTGATCGTGTGGATCATATTCATGCGCGTATCGGCCACGCGGAGGGGCCGCAGGTCAATGATCCACGCGCGCCGGAGTGGAAAGACTTTGTATCCGCGCATTTCGCATGGTGGGACAAAGTTGTTGAAAGAAAAAAGAAGGAAGGCAAACTTATGACCTTCCTCACTGAATTCGGCCCCGTCGATTACATGCCTGCATTGCCCTATACCCGTCAACCCGTTGCCGACCAGTGGCAGATCAATAAACACATGCTCGATACCTTACGCGCGCGTTATACCTGATTCAATTCCGTTTAAATCAAATACGATATGGTTAGAAGACTCTTTTTTGCCGGCCTCGTTTGCCTGAACACCGCGGCCTTTTCACAACAAATTCCGTCGGGCTACAAGCTCGTGTACGAGGAATCATTTGATAAACGGGATTCTTATGACGGCTTTACTTTTACGCAGCCCGACAAATGGCTGTTGAGCGGAGGACAAACCGGGAAAGCGCTGGAGTTCACAGGCATCTCGGACTATCAGCCGCCGTTCCGCTCGCCGCATACTATTGCGCTTATCGCAACCGTTGCCGTTGGCAGCTTTATCCTTGAAGCCGACTTGCTTCAGACAGGACGCGAATACGGACATCGCGATATGTGCGTGGTTTTTGGATTCCAGGATCCATCTCATTTTTATTACGCACACATCGCCTCTAAAATGGACGACAACGCCCATCAGCTCATGGTGGTAAATGAGGCCCCCAGAAAGAAAATCAGTTTGTTCACCACCCCGGGTGTCGAATGGGGACAGGGCCAGTGGCACAAAGTCAGGGTGGAGAGAACCCTGACGGATGGAAAGATCAGAATATTTTTTGATGGACAGCTTATTCAGGAGGCCGTTGATGCATCCTTCGCGAACGGATATATTGGCTTCGGATCATTTGATGATTCAGGAAAGGTCGACAATATCCGCCTCTGGGCCCCCGAGTCACGCCGGGATGTTTGTCAGCACTTTCAGAAAAAATAATAAAGATTTTATTTGACGACGAATTCACCCTTGCCCATCAGGTAATCGTCTGTGTAAATCTCCAGCGTATAGGTACCCGTGGCATATTCCGAGCCTTTGTCATACGTGAAGGTTAGTTTCTGGTGGGTGTTGTCGAAGAGAATTTCCTGCGCGGCTGTGTAAAATTCTTCTTTGCCGTTGTAGATGAAAGTTCCCGATCCGCGGGCGACGTCAAAGATGACCTGGTTGTTTTCGTCGATGATCCGTATCATGATCTTTTTGCCCTCGAT
>DASPNN010000445.1:0-6271 GCA_035626495.1 Chryseosolibacter sp. | reverse complement strand
GGCCTTACAAAGTCACTGTTACCTTTCTGGGGAATGAGACATTGAATTACGGTGGCATTTATTTGAAGCTTGGCGAACCGTACAATGTCAGTGCATCCATGAAGGAAAGCAGTGGCGTCGAGCTGGCTGAGATTGTGATTAGCGCGACCGAAGACCGGATCCTGAACAGTGAACGCAATGGTGCGATCACCAGCATCAGCAACCGCGAAATTCAGACATTGCCGACGATCACAAGGAGCATCAACGACATGACGAGGCTCACGCCACAGGCGAGCTCGACAAGCACCGGCTCAATCGGAGGCGGTAATTACAGACAAAATTATATCACGGTTGATGGATCGGATTTTAACAACACTTTCGGCATCGGAACAAACCTCCCCGCTGGCGGTGCACCGATCTCGCTGGATGCCCTTGAAGAGATTTCAGTCAACGTCACGCCTTATGATATTCGTCAATCCGGATTTATCGGAAGCTCGATCAACGCGGTAACACGTTCGGGCACGAACGAATTTTCAGGATCTGTGTATACATTTTTCCGAAATGAAGGTCTTCAGGGGAATAAGGTCGCGGACAACGATGCGTTCACCAAACAAAACCTCCAGGTCAATACTTATGGTTTCCGTCTCGGCGGCCCGATACTGAAGAACAAACTTTTCTTCTTCTTCAATGCAGAAACCGGAAAAACCATCAGCCCCGGTCAGCAAAACGTTGCTGCAACAGCCGACCGTCCTTTCGACCCGACAAACAATCCGAATGTCGCAAGACCGACCGCAACAGATCTCGATGCGATCAGCGACTATCTTCGTACGAACTATGGTTACGAAACAGGGCCCTACGAGGGCTATGATTTCGAAAGTGAGAATACGAGGTTTACCGGACGTTTGGACTGGAACATTACCAACAACCACCGTTTTAGCGCCCGCTACAGCCAGGTTGAGAGCAAGTCTCCGAGCTTTGTCAGCACTTCCCGCAGCCCCTTAAGCGGATATTCATCATCAGCAGGCCGGACAAGCATCAACGCATTGTGGTTCAAAAATTCGAACTATTACCAGGATGCAAACTTCTATTCGTTCGCTGCGGAATTGAACTCATCGTTATTCGGCGGTAAGTTTTTCAACACGTTGCGCGGTACATTCACACATCAAAATGACCCGAGAAGTTCCGACAGCCAGGTATTTCCATTTGTAGACATACTTTCCGGCGGCACTCCGTTCACATCTTTTGGATATGAACCTTTCACGTTCGGTAACCTGCGCGATGTGAAGACATACTCAGTCGTAGACAATCTGACATGGACAAGCGGGAATCACAACTTCACTGCCGGGTTGCAATTTGACCTGAGCTCTACCAAAAACGGATTCCAGCGTTTTGCAACAAGCTATTACACGTTCAACTCATGGAACGATTTTATTTCCGGCGCAAACCCCCGCGATTTTGCGATCACCTATTCATTGTTGCCAGGGTTTGAGCAAGCATTCCCGCGTTTCAAATTTGCGCAATACTCGATTTATGCTCAGGACGAAATTCAGGTAAACAGCAGGCTGAGGGTTACCGGCGGTTTGCGTGTCGACCTGCCTTCTTATCTGGATGTAAAAGAAATACGGACGCATCCGCTCGTCGCGGGCCTGGCGTTCGAAGGCGGTGAAACGATCGATACGGGTGTCCTTCCAGACACGAAGGTGTTGTTTTCCCCGCGCGCTGGATTTAATTGGGACGTTCAGGGAGACCGGTCACTGCAGGTGCGCGGCGGAAGCGGGATCTTCACAGGTCGCGTCCCCACCGTATGGATTGTTTCGCAGTCCGGCGACGCTGGCTTGTTGCAATTCACGCAGACATTTGCGGGTCAGGCCAATACACCTGGACCTTTTAACCCAGACCCGACCGCTTACCGGCCGGCTGCACCGCCGGAAGCAGGAACCGCCATCCCTTCAACCATTAGCGCAATTGACCAGGATTTCAAGTTTCCACAAACCTGGAAGACGAGTCTTGCGGTTGATAAGAAACTACCATGGGGAGTTGTCGGAACCTTCGAGGCGATATTCAATAAAGATCTGAATGTTGCACTCGGACGCAATCCCAACCTGGTGACGCCGCAATCTCTCAGTGTAGATGGCTACCCTGACAACAGGCCAATCTATCCGCAGAGAAATACGGACAAATTCCTTAACCCTTTGATTTCGGGCCAACCGGTCGCGCCGGGTACTTTGACTTCCACAGGCGGTGATGCAAGCGCTTTCAATCCAGTGATCCTGGACAACGCGTCAAACAAGGGTTATTACTTCTCCCTGACCGCAAAGCTGGACAAGCAATTCGCCAACGGCATTTCTGCGATGCTGGCGTATACCGGATCAAGTGCCAAAAACATTTATGATGGCAGTGGTGATCAGTTGCTGAACACGTGGTCCTTGACCCCGATCATAGGCAATGCAAACAATCCGGAATTGAGCTACGCAAACTACGTCGTGCCGCATCGCGTCATCGCATCGGTGTCTTATCGCATCGAATACGCCAGGCACGCTGCTACACAAATTGCCCTGTTCTTTGAGGGATCGACCTATGGCAGGTTTTCCTATACTTATTCTTCAGACTTCAACCGCGACGGGCAAACCAACGACCTGATCTATGTGCCAAAGGACGAGACAGAAATCACATTTGCGCCCCTCACGGTCGGTTCGACAACCTACACGCCCGAGGAGCAAAGTACCATGTTCTTCGACTACATTGAACAGGACGATTACCTGAAACGCCGCAAGGGCTTATACGCCGAACGCAATGGCGCAAAGTATCCCTGGAGAAATCAGGTGGATCTGAGAATCGCGCAGGACGTATTTATGAATATTGGTGGAAAGAAAAATACCGTACAGGTTACGCTTGATATTTTCAATTTCGGAAACTTGCTCAACAAGAATTGGGGCGTCGTGAAGCAACTCAACGCGAATGCGCTTCTCACACCGGCCAACACGAGTTCACTCGTCGCTGACGGCACAGTCGAACCAACATTCAGACTTGCGACATTCGGCGGCCAGCCGGTTACAAAGACCTTCCGCGACAACAATAGCATCGCATCGACTTATTACATGCAATTTGGCATCCGTTATATTTTTAACTGATCTTGAAACTCAATTACTTTTGAAGAGAGGCCCCCCGCAGGGCCTCTTTTTATTTTTCCCGTGAATCCGTAACTTCATTTGTTATGACGTTCAGAAAGCGCGTTTTTTGGGCCGTGTCGACCGTTTTGCTGCTTGGGGTTTCCTGCCGGGAGGTGCCTCCCGTGAAATTCTCGACCGCTCCTGAAGTCCGCATCGACCTCGATGAGATAAAAAAACGCGGCTACATCAACGCGTTGGTCGACAACAACTCGATCAGCTATTTCATCTACAAAGGGCAGTCGATGGGCTACGAGTATGAGCTGCTGAATCTGTTCGCAAAAGAGCTCGGCGTAACCCTGAAGATCACCATCACCACCGGCGTCGAACGGGCCATTGACCAGCTGAACCAGGGTGAGGGCGACATCCTGGCATTCCCCTTGACGATCACAAAGGATCGTAAACAATATGTGTCATTTTCCAAGCCGCATTTCCTATCCTACCAGGTGTTGGTTCAACGCAAGCCGGACAACTGGCGACGCATGGGTGTGGACCAGATCAACGACGAGCTTATACTTCAACCCGTCGAGCTGATCGGCAAGGAAGTGTATGTTTTACCCGGAACCAGCTCGGAAAGACGGTTGCTCAACCTATCTGAAGAGATCGGGGGAGATATCGATATCCGAATCGATACTTCAATTGCTGAAAGCGAATCATTGATCCGCAAGGTCGCGGTGGGCGAAATAGATTACACGGTCACAGATCACATGATTGCCAACGTAAACGCGTCGTATTATCCGAACCTGGATGTATCCGTTCCGCTAAGCGTTCCGCAGCAGATCGCATGGGCAGTCCGCAAAAATTCTCCCGAGCTTCTGGAGGCATTGAATCATTGGCTCGCCAAGGTGAAGAAGGAAGCAACATTCATGGTCGTCTACAACCGTTATTACAAAAACCCGCGGACTTCGCTGATCCGCATGAAGAGTGATTATTCCTCCCTGGGAGGCAACAAGCTCTCGCCTTACGATACGCTGATCAAGATTGGAGCAGAGAAGCTGGGCTGGGACTGGCGCCTGCTCGCCTCGGTGGTTTACCAGGAGTCGCATTTTTCGCCGACAGGAGAATCGTGGGCTGGCGCGCGCGGACTGATGCAACTCATGCCCGCGACCGCCCGCAGGTTCGGTGCCTCCAACCTTGACGATCCCGCGCAAAGCCTGCACGCGGGCGTAGGATACCTGAAATATCTTGACAGTTATTGGTCAAAATTTGTTGCCGATCCCGACGAGCGCATCAAGTTTATCCTGGCCTCATACAACGCGGGGCTGACCCACATTATTGACGCGCGAAAGCTTACCGCCAAGTATGGGAAAGACCCGGCGCAATGGGAGGACCACGTGGAGCTGTTTTTAATGAAAAAGTCCGACCCCAAATTTTACCGGGACCCTTCGGTAACGGCCGGCTATTGCAAGTGTGAAGAGCCAGTCAACTACGTGCGGGATATCCTGGACCGTTTTGTCGAATACAAGCTTCACATTGCCAGCTAGCGCAATTTGTTGACGATCGCCTCAAAGTCGAGCTTTTCCCAGTTGCGCGCGACATTCTTCGTGCGCAGCACGTCGCGCATGATCTGCGACTGCCTCTGACCAATAGCCAGTGCCTGAGAATAGGGGATGTCGTCGTTGAATGTTACCATCGAATACAGCGGTATCCACCGCTTCGGATAAAGTGCATGCAGCCGCGCCTCGATCTTTTTTCGGAGGAGGAATTCCGGATCGTCGACCAGGTCGCGCATCTCGACAAAATTATCGAAGGCGAGCTGCGCGATCGCGTCGGCATCGGGCTTGCGCATGTTTTCGAACTCCATCAGCGTTCGATCCCAATCGTCATTATATTGGATCAGCAATTGGTTGAGGATCCGGCAATCCTCAAATCCGGCATTCATACCTTGCCCATAAAAGGGTACGATCGCATGAGCTGCGTCGCCGATCAGGAACGTGTTGTTCCTTCGCCACGGGAAACATTTTACCGTCACCAGCGATGAGGTGGGGTTCTCATTGTAGTCGGTCAGCAAATCGGGCATCAGTGGTACGGCATCCGGGAAATTGGTTTCGAAGAAAGACTTGACTATCGCATCGGTCTTCAGGCTGCGGAACGACAACGCACCTTCAAAAGGAAAGAACAAGGTGCACGTGAAGCTGCCATCCGGATTAGGCAGCGCGATCATCATATAACTTTCGCGCGGCCAGATATGAAGTGCGTGTTTCTCCATCAGAAATTCGCCCGCTGCGCCAGCTGGAATATGCAACTCCTTGTAGCCGTGCTCAATGTAATGCTGCGAGTAATTGAAGCGGTCGGTGATCTGCATCGCCGAACGCACAGAAGAATACGCTCCATCCGCGCCGACGATCACATCGAAGTCGAAAGTCTGGGAGCTCGCCGCTCCGATGGCCTGCAGGGTCAGGCTCGTCTTGTCAAAGTCAACATTGGTACAGCGGTGGTTAAAGAACAGGTTCACGCCATTTTTTTCGGCCTCGTTCATCAGCACGATATTCAGCATGGAACGCGAAATCGAATTGATGAACTCGCCGGCTTTTCCGTACGGAAGCAGCGACAGCTTTCCTTGCACGTCGTGCACCATTCGGCCGTGCATCGGGATCGCCACACTGCGCAAGGTCTCGGCAAGACCGACTTCTTCGAGGGCGCGCAATCCGCGGTTGCTCAATGCGAGATTGATCGATCGGCCTGCGTCCGCTTTCGCCTTTCTCATGTCCAGCCGCCGTTCAAACAACGAAACTTTATAGCCGCGCCGCGCGAGGTAGATCGAGAGCAATGAGCCGACAAGACCGGCCCCGATAATCGCGATGTGTTTATGATCTGAGCTCATTTTGCAAATGTTTTGACTTCCGCCGGCAACGGAGTTCAGGAAAGCGCTGCCCTGAAAAGTTGTCCGAATCGAAAGACCTCTTCGAAAGTATTGTACAGCGGCACCGGCGCCACGCGGATTACGTCGGGCTCACGCCAGTCGGCCACCACGCCGGCTCGTGTCAGCGCCTCGAAAACCCGTCGTCCATTTTTCTTCATGTAAATCGAGAGCTGGCATCCCCTTTCGGCGGGGTTGCGCGGTGTCAGGATCTGAAACATGCGGTGGTCAGGATCTGTTTCATCCAGGATAAATTCAAGAAACC
>DASPNN010000444.1:0-9708 GCA_035626495.1 Chryseosolibacter sp. | reverse complement strand
CCCTATCCAGCAGGCGATCCGGCTTGCGCAGGACCAGGGTTTGGATCTGGTTGAGATATCTCCGAACGCTGATCCGCCGGTATGCAAGGTTGTTGACTATTCGAAGTTCAAATACGAACAGAAAAAGAAGCAGAAGGAGATCAAGGCAAAGACGGTCAAAGTCGTGATTAAAGAAATCCGCTTTGGTCCGAATACCGAAGAGCACGATTTCAACTTTAAGGTGAAACATGCCGAGAACTTCTTGAAAGAAGGCTCTAAAGTGAAGGCCACGGTTACTTTTTTCGGAAGGTCGATCGTATACAAGGAACGGGGTGAGATCTTGCTTTTGAAATTTGCTCAGGCTTTGGAGGAATTTGGCAAAGTTGAAGCCATGCCGAGACTTGAAGGCAAGCGGATGAGCATGCTGTTGATGCCTAAGGCGGGAAAAAAATGACTTGAAGTATAAATAAATAAATAATGCCAAAGTTAAAAACAAAGTCCGGGGCCAAGAAGCGATTTAAGGTCACCGGAACAGGAAAGATAAAGCATAAGCGTGCTTATAAGAATCATATCCTGACAAAGAAAGAGACCAAGCAGAAAAGAAGACTTGGACAAAAAGCTCTTGTCAAGAAGTCGGATATGAACAACGTAAAAGCAATGCTTGTTCTTTAATAATTGGTTTAATGTTTAACCCGATTTTTGGCTCCTAAGAGCCCCATCCGGGGACGCCAACGATCAAAAAATGAAAATGAAATGCCAAGATCAGTCAACAATGTAGCCTCCAGGGCTAAACGCAAGCGCATCATGAAACTGGCCAAAGGTTTTTTTGGCCGTAAGAAGAATGTCTGGACCGTCGCGAAGAATGCCATCGAAAAAGGATTGGTGTATGCTTACCGCGACCGAAAGCAAAAGAAGAGAGAATTCCGGGCAGTATGGATTCAACGTATCAATGCCGGTGCTCGTCTGCACGGCCTGTCCTACTCTGAGTTGATGGGAAAACTCAAGAAAGCTGGCATCGACCTGAATCGTAAGGTCCTGGCCGACTTGGCGATGAATCATCCGGCCGCTTTTGAGGCGGTCGTGAACAAGATCAAATAATCCGACCAATACCATGAAAAAGGGCCAATAATAAGGCCCTTTTTGTTTTTAATAGATTTTGCGGTAACTTGAACAAGTTTGTAGTCTATGAACTTAGGTTAGCCTAAGTTTTATTTTTTTTAGAATAGATGGAGTAGCGAAAGTAATGGACCCCCTAGTAGCTTACTTCTGGTTCTAAGGGTTATAAAATTGTCTATATGTTGAAGCAACCCTTACAGACTGGAGCGTTTGAGAATCATGTGCATGAACCGCTGGCTGAGCTGGAGCTGCGGAAGGGTAATCCATTTCCAGGGCTGAGACCATTCTCGCTTGATGAATGCCATCTGTTTTTTGGCCGCGAAGGCCAGGTTGATGACATCCTCGTAAAACTTTCCAAGAACCGCTTTGTAACAGTCATGGGTTATTCCGGCAGCGGAAAATCCTCGTTGATGTATTGCGGGCTGGTGCCTGTTCTCTTCGGCGGATTCGTTACCCAATCCGGTCCGAACTGGAACGTCATCATTTCCCGGCCCGGTTCTTCTCCCATTAATAACCTTTCCGAGTCAATCGTTGAGCAACTCATCAGCTCCGGACGGATTGACGAGCAGGACAAGCAAATACAGGAAGCAATTATCGGCTCCGTGCTCAGGAGCGGGCCGCAAGGCCTGACGGAGGTCGCCAAATACCTGAAGACCATGCCAGGCGAAAACGTCTTTTTCCTGATCGATCAGTTCGAAGAATTGCTACGGTATAAGGACAATCCGCTCTTTGACGACGGACCGAATGAAGCGCAGCTTTATGTCAACATGGTCCTGACGGCCGTTGAACAAACCGAAATTCCCGTATACGTGGCCTTGACCATGCGTTCGGATTTCATTGGTAACTGCTCAGTATTCCCGCGCCTGACGGAAAAGATAAACTCCAGTAACTACCTGGTGCCTCAGCTGACACGCGAGCAAAAGAAAATGGTGATCGAGGGGCCGGTCTCTGTTGCTGGAGGAAAAATCTCTCCACGTCTTGTAAAAAGGCTTTTGACCGATGTCGGTAATAACCAGGATCAGCTTCCAATTCTTCAGCACGCGCTGATGCGTACATGGGATTATTGGCTGGCCAACCGCGAGCCCGGCGAACCGATAGACATCCGCCACTACCAGGCTGTTGGAAGAATAAGCGAAGCGCTTTCACTTCACGCCAATGAAGCATACGACGAACTGACCACGCGCCAAAAGGAAATCGCCGAGGTCCTGTTCAAGAATATCACCGAAAAAAGCCAGGACAACAAAGGCATGCGAAGGCCCGCACGACTCGGACTTGTCGCAAATTTAGTGGAAGCGGAAGAGGACGATGTAATCACAGTGGTTGAGCATTTCCGCCGCCCGGGCCGTTCTTTCCTCATGCCCGCAGCCAATATTCCGTTGGACTCCGACTCGATGATCGAGCTTTCGCACGAAAGCTTGATGCGTATCTGGAAAAGACTTAACGTGTGGGTGGAAGAGGAGTTTGAATCGGCCCAGATGTATAAAAGGCTGTCGGAAGCGGCCGCGATGTACCAGATCGGTAAAACTGGTTTGTGGAGACCCCCGGACCTTCAACTTGCGCTCAACTGGCAAAAGAAACAAAAACCTACACGTGAATGGGCGCAACGTTACGATGAAGCATTCGAGCGTGCCCTCGTTTTCCTCGATACGAGCCGCATTACCTATGAAGCGGAACTCAAGAACCAGGAAATGTTGCAACGTCGTGTGTTGCGACGCACCCGCGCCACCGCCGTGATTCTCGGGGTCGCCTTCCTTGTAGCAATTCTCTTTTTCGTTTTGTCGTATATTCAAAAGATTAACGCCGATGAGCAGACGCGCATTGCCGAAGCCGAGCGGCAGGCTGCGCAAAGCCAGCGAGAGGAAGCCCTTCGTCAAAAGGCTGAAGCCGATCGGCAACGTGGACTAGCCGAAAGGGCAGCCACGGACCTAGCCGCATCAATTCGCGCAGTAGAGGACGCGTTGAAGGTTGCACAAACCGAGCGGTTCCGGGCCGAAGGCGCCTTGCTGAAGGCAAAAGAGGAGGAGCAGAAAGCCATCGCCGCGGGAGAAAGTGAAAAGGTCGCCCGTGTATTTGCCGAAGACAGAAGTCGATATGCGACCGAGCAATATTCAAGGGCGAATAAGCTGTACATGCTTGCAATCGCACAGAACCTCGCCACCAAATCGGTCCAGCAGGACGATGATCAGGACCTGAAAGGGCTCCTTGCCATGCAAGGCTATCATTTTCAGCGACGATACGATGGAAAAAAGTATGACCCGTATATTTATCAGGGCTTATATCATTCGTTGCAGAAAATCAATGGCGCAGGCTACAATATGATAAAAGCCCAAGGGCCGCCGCATGTTCATATCAAATCCCTGGTGGTTTCCTCGAAGGATAATACCTTCTACACCGGCGGTGTCGATGGACGAATTATGAAAGGCGATTATGCACAGCTGACGAGCAAGTCCACCGGATATAGCACCGACTATCCCAGCCGCACAATAGCGCTTAGCAAAGACGAAAACTATATCATCAACGGCAGCGATTCTACTGTCATACAGGTCTATAATGTCTCCGGCGAGGGTGATAGATCCGCCGTTGTTATCAAGGGCCTAAAAGCACCTACCAATGATTTGGAGTTTATTCCGGACGGCTCGGAGTTCGTGATTGCCAGCGCCAACAAAACCATCTCGATCGGAAATCATCTGACCGGGACGATCAAGCCCTTCCTTACGCTTCCGGTTGAGGTAAAGACGATTGCCATTCACCCGGAAGGTACGATCATGGCCGCCGGAACCTGGTCGGGCGGTTTGTATCTGATTGGGCTAGAGGACAGATCCGTCACAAAGATCGCTGACGAATCAGAGACACGTGTCCTTTCTGTAAGATTCAGCCCGGATGGAAAGCTTCTTGCATATGGGATCGATGACCTTCCTCATAAACGCGGCCTGGTTAAGCTGTACAACATGGAGACCAAGGAGATTCAGCTGCTGCCCGGCCATAAGGCTGGCGTAACGGACGTAGAATTTAGTCCGGACGGAAAATTGCTGGCCAGTGCGGGGACAGATAAGAGGTTGCTGTTATGGCTTCTGGAAAATCCCGAAGATCTACCCATTACGATGGAAAATAACAATGGATTCATCTGGGATATCGCCTTCACAAAATCATCGGAATATCTGATAGCTGCATGCAGTGAGTCGGAGATCCGGGTATGGCCGACAGATCCGGCATTGCTTGCGAAAGAAATATGCCCGAAGCTGAAAAGGAATATGACTCCGGATGAATGGAAAAAATATGTCGGAGAAGGAGGGAATATTGAATACGAACCCACATGTGTCGGGTTATTAATTAACAAATAGTGGCTGCGTCACTCAGAATAGTTGGTGTTATTGGATTCATCTTCATCATGTGCTCGCGCGTGAATGGACAGGATGAGAATTGTGAAGGTATGCTGGTTCGTGCTACGGAAGAATTCCAAGCGGGTCACTTCTCGTCAATTCCTGGCATACTCAGCGAGTGCCTGGATAAATTTACCCAGGAGCAACAGCTGCGTGCAAATCTCTTGCTGACGCAGACTTATTTGCTGCTCGACGATCCACTCGGAGCCAAACGCAGCTACATGGAAGTATTGAGAGCAAATCCGGAGTTCGTAGCCGATCCGAACGTTCATCCAATCGACGTCGTGTATCTAAGCAAGAAATTCACTTCCAGTCCCGTGTTCGCATGGTATGGAAAGGCTGGCGCCAACGTTTCCCCTATCTGGGTAATTCGAGATAACGATGCATTTGGAGATGAATCCGTCACCGAAAAATATCAATGGAAACTCGGTTATCAAATTGGTGTTGGTGGCGACATGTACGTTTATGAAAGGTTTGACCTGAGGGGCGAGCTTAACTACACCTTCGCCAGATATGAGCATAACACAACTACTTTCTTCGAAGGTGACAAGAAAACTGTAACAGACAACCAAAGTTGGATCGGTTTTCCGCTGATGGTCGTTTATCATCCCAAAACTGGAAAATTCCAGCCATATTGGTACGGTGGATACTCCTTAAGCTATTTGGTGCGGGATATTGTCAACATTGGGATTGAAAATATTCAAACCGCCGAAGTAGGACGGGACGAAAAACAAAGTCCTGAAATGAACTACATACAAAAAAGGAATCGCTGGAACCAATCGGTGGTTCTTGGCTCGGGGGTAAAAATGAAATTCGGGCTTGATTTTCTCTTCGTTGATTTCCGATATAACATCGGATTGAAAAATATCGTGGATCCTAAGCATGTATATACAGACAACTCACTTCCCCCCACTACCCCCGGTTTCGTAGGTTCGGGAAGGGGAGTATTCTCGTATGCGCATGTAGACGACTTTTTCCGGATCGACAACGTGTCAATCTCTTTTGGATTTCTGCGACCCTTGTATAAGCCACGGGAGCTGAAAAGAAGCCGTACGCGCTCGTTGTCAAAGAAAATTAATGCTTCACAAGAATGAAATTTTTGCGTGTTTCCCAGCTAAGCTTTTTGATTCTCGCCGTCGCCGGGCTGACCGGCTGCGACAACGCATCAAGCATTGAGCCGGCGGATCACCATTATTTTGTGAAATACTACGGTGGTAACGGAAATCAAACAGGAGTCGACGCAATCACCAAACCCGATGGAACGATCCTGCTGCTGGGCAACTGGCAGAGCGATCGGGATGAAAGCCGCATTTATCTTGTAAACGTAGACAATCGTGGACGTGTATTATGGGAAAAAAAACTCGGCACTTTTCAGGAGTCCGCCCGGGACATTGAACGCACGCCCGATGGGAACTTCGTGATCCTTTCGCAAAACAATTCGGGAAGCAATTCCCAGGTGAAACTCTGGCGGGTGACAAGCCAGGGCGTAAAAATTGACAGTGTCGTTTACGGCTCCACTGGCAATGAAGATCCGCGCTCCATCACCCCTCTTTCTGATGGAGGATACGTCATCGCCGGCGTGACGGAGTACACAGACATCAATGTCAACCCGACCGATCCGGAAGACATGTCAGACATCTTTCATTATCGCTGTACAAGCACGCTTAACTTCAATATTAACTGGCGATCTCAGTATAATTCCGGATCTGTGGAGGGAGGGACGAAGGTGTTAGAAAATTCACTCAGTTCCTTTTACGTATTTGGTTTTTCAAATGCGGCTCATGCCGGTAACCTGGATGGAAATGTGAATCTATACTACTACGAGATAGGTGCAACCGGGACTGCCGGTGCTGATAATTATTTCGGGGATTTTGACAATGATACTGAGCCGGCATTTGTGATTTCTGACCAGTTCTCTGGCGGCTTTTTCGTAGCGGGCACCGAAACGACAAACTCGGGATCTGTGAACTTGCACGTTACTAAGTTTCGCTCTCCGTTGACCTTCCGGCCGGCCGACGATGAGGTGTTCGACCGCTCAATTCCCATAGAGTCAAGAAAACTGACTGCCTTGGCAGCTACACCCGCGTCCGCGGGCGACACGGGATATTTGCTTATCGCAAATGAAACACAGGACGATGGCACGAACAATATCTGGCTGACGAAGGTCGATGACCAGACTGGGAGTGTAATTTGGTCTTCAACCTTCGGCTCCGAGGAAGAGGATGATTTGGGCGGGGCCGTTATGGAGCTGCCCGACGGACGAATTTTAGTTGTCGGAACGATCGGCCTCGTCAATAACCAATCAAAGATGGTGCTGATGAAGTTGAATTCTGCCGGGCAACTCATGGATTGACGAAAATTAAGTATATTTCACGGTTACTTTAACCTGAAAAGGTTGATGTAACCTATAGTTGGCTGCTTTATGACCTCACTACCCTGCTTATACCGGTTCTACTACCGGGTACTGCTATCCCGGCACTTTATAGCATTTTGGCCGACAACTGCCTTTTTTCTTACAATCGTACTCATTCGGGCGCAATTTAACGCCGGCGTACCCCTGGCCGGAGGTAACTTTCAGGGTTTAACACAAAGGGCATCATGATGGTATCCAGGTCCGCCGTATGGTACAAAATTGCCCTGCTCACAGGTTTTCTTCTGACCTTGGCGGCCGGCGAAGCTTATTCGCAGGGCAACTTTTCTTCCAACCAATCCGGGAATTGGAGTAATAGCGCGATATGGACGTTGACCGGTGGTGTTGACGGCGATAATATTCCTGATGCAAACGACAACGTTATCATCAGCGCAGGACACACAGTGACGGTGAACGTGGCCGCTAATGCCACTTCGGTTACTTTATCCAATGCCGGCGCTGCTGCTGTTCTAACATTAGGCGCCGACCTTTCTGTATCCGGTAATGTAACACTGAATGATCCTGCTAACGCATCGACTACAAATCAAATCAACGTTGGCGCGTTTACCCTGACGGTTGGCGGCACATTGACCGTCAACGGAGGAGGCGGAGCAGGTAGCCGCCTTGGCGTACTTTCGATCGGTACTGGAACAGTCGACGCCGTCAATATTACGGTTGAAGCTGATGTCGACGCGCAGATTTCATTTACCGGAGCGGGTTTCATGTTTGTGTCGGGCACTTACATTCATGGGCCTACCTCAACGTTTACTCAGGGAACAGTAATTTTCGATGGGGCGGCTCAGACGATTGACGAGGATGCAACCTACTACAATCTCACCTTGTCCGGAAGCGGTACCAAAAGCCTCAATAATGTCAATACCACAACGAACGTAAGTAATTCGCTGGTTGTCAACGCAGGAATCACACTTGAGTTGAACAGCGAAAACCTCACTGTCGGGGATTTACAGGGTAGCGGTACGATTCAAAACAACAGTGCCACCCGCAATCTCACGGTTGGAAGCAATAACGCGAGCACAACTTTTTCCGGAGTCATCCAGAACGCAGGCGGGGTGATCGCCCTCGTGAAAAATGGAACGGGTACGCTTGAGTTGTCAGGTAATAATTCCTATTCGGGTATCACTACCATAAATGCAGGAACAATTCGCCTTGGCGCGTCTGGCACCTCGCCCAATTCGCCACTGGGAACGACAACAAATCGCACCACAGTGGTGTCCGGCGCGACGCTGGATTTGAATGGTTTTACCCTGGCTACGGCTGAGCCGTTGACCCTCAACGGCACCGGCGTAGGCGGAGCGGGCGCTCTTATCAACAGTTCGGCGACAGGTGTTTCGTATAGCGGATTGATAACGCTCGGCAGCAACGCCAGCGTTGTTGCAGACGCGGGGGGTATCAATCTCACGAACACGGGTAACATTACAGGGGCCACATTTGGATTGACGTTGGGCGGCACGGGTAATGGCAGTTTGTCAAGCGCAGTCAATACGACCTCCGGCGCAGTGACAAAAGCCGGCACCGGACGATGGACAGTTTCCGGTAACAGTACATACACGGGTCTAACAACGATATCGGCAGGCACATTACGGCTTGGAGGGGCCGGCTCCGGAGCCAACACGCCACTGGGAACAGTTACCTCCGGAACCACTGTTTCAAATGGTGCTGTACTTGACCTGAACGGTTTTAATCTTTCGATCGCGGAAGCACTTACGGTGAATGGGACCGGCATTGCCAGCGGCGGCGCATTAACAAACTCGTCCGTAACGAACGTCACTTATAGCGGTTTGTTAACTCTTGCGAGTTCATCCAGCATTGTGGCGAGCGCAGGCACAATTTCCCTTACTAACATCGGCACAATTTCCGGAGCTGGCTTTGACTTAACTCTCGGAGGTTCCACCGGCGGAAGTGTCTCTAGTATCATTGGCACGGGAACAGGGCGAGTACTAAAGGAGGGCGCTGGAACCTGGACATTGTCGGGTTCAAATACTTTTACAGGAGGAGTCATCATCAACGCCGGAACGCTTCAGGCCGGCAACGCTGGAGCCATGAACTCAGGTGCTCCGAATGAATTGACATTTGGAGCAGGAACTTCCGGAGTATTTCGTCTGAATGGATTTGATATAACAGTTTCTAATTTAAACAGTGACCCGGTGGTGGGGACCCCGATCGTTGAAAATGGTGTTGCGGGAACGCGTACCCTAACCGTTAATACGAGCGGCTCCAGCACATACGAAGGAATTTTGCGCAATGGCGCGGCAGGGACCTTGGCTCTGACAAAAAGCGGTACGGGCGCACTGACGCTAAACGGCAACAATTCATATACAGGTACAACAACTCTTTCCGCCGGAACACTGAACATCAATTCAGGGACCGCAATTGGCTCCGGCACATTCACAATTGGTGGTGGCGTCATTGACAATACAAGTGGCGGTGCGGTGGCACTCTCATCCAACAATGCGCAAAACTGGAATGGCAATTTCACTTTTACCGGAACCAATGATCTTGATCTCGGGACCGGACCGGTGACCTTAAGCAGTAACCGTACCGTGAGTATCGATGGAGGAGAGCTGACTGTAGGTGGCGTAATTGGAGGAGCGTTTTCAGTTGCCAAGTCTGGCGCCGGTGCATTGACATTGAACGGAGCGAATACGCTCACCGGGTTTACATTGAATGCGGGGACAATCAACATTGGCAACACGACAGCTCTGGGAGCCGCATCGGGTACGTTGACTATCAACGGAGGCACAATTGATAACACAAGCGGCGCGGCTATCACTACACCGTCTTATCCAATTAACCTCAACGCAG
>DASPNN010000443.1:0-2490 GCA_035626495.1 Chryseosolibacter sp. | reverse complement strand
CATTCGCGAGAAGGTCTTTATTGAAAACTGCATAGCCGTTGTCCTCCCGGTAATAATCTTTCAGCGAACCGGCGGTACCCTGAAACCTGATGTAGTTCTTTTCATTGAGCTCCATGTTCTTGACCGGGTACGTACCTGATTTAGCCTTTTCCAGAATGTTCACATCCAGGTCGGTCGCAATCAGCGACACGTCGTGGAGGATACCCATTTCCTTGAGCATGATCGTCATGGTAAGCACCTCTTCACCAGACGAGCATCCGGCATGCCATATCTTAAATTGTTTATGGTTCAGCAGAATGGCCGGGATGATCTCTTCACGCATGACACGCCAAAAACTCGGGTCCCTGAACATCTCGGTTACATTGACGGTGAGTTCGTCCAGGAATTCGTTAATGAAAATCGGCATCTCATTCAACTTCTTGATCAACCCGTCGACGCTGAGTTTCTTGAGCTCCATGATCCGCAAAACCCGCCTTTTGAATGATGACATGGCATAGTTCCGGAAATCATAGTTGTACTTCTGAAAAATGAGCTCCGAGATGCGTTTCAGGTCGGCAATGTCAATGTCCTGCATGAATGAGGCTTTATAAAACCCAAAGTTAATTTTCAAAACGATCTCGACGGGGCGTTTCAGATGTAAATATTACATGTGTTTCAAAGCCCGGAAGCCAGACCATTTTTAAGGAGGATGAAGTTAAGTAATTTGCGCTAATTAGCTGAAAAAAAAGGATTTAATACAATTGCGGCTTTCCTAAAAATGTTCCTTCGAGCGGTCATCCCAACCCTTAGGATTTATTAAAAAAAATCGCTAAACGTACTTTGAACAGATTCCGCTAAAGTTCAAAAGATCTCAAAATCAACGCCACGGCAACACGATCGCTTACAAGCCTTTGGCACGCTCGTCGGCCGCAATCCTCATTGCTTCCAGCTGAATTCTAAACTCTTTCTCTACCTGCTCGGCTACTGCCCAGTCATCCTCCTTAGCCGGCTTCTGCGCCAGCCTCATCTCAAGATCTCTGATCTTGCCCTGATATTCCACCACCTTTCTGTTATATTCCTCTTTCAACTTTTCCAGTTCCCCCGCTGGTATGCTCAGCTGGAGATCGCGCTCGAGCTGCTTGATCGTAGTCACATACTCGTGTTCTTTGCGTGAGATCTCCTCCTGTGTTGCCTGCAACTCTTCCATATTTTGCCGCATCTCCTCCTCTTGTGAGCGCATTTCTTCCGTTTGCTGCTGAAACTGCTCGATGAGCACTTTGTTACGTTGGGCGGCCTTCACCGATGCCAGTGTGGATGCAATAGTTTCCGCAAGCTTCTCAATAAACGAAATTTCATGCTCCTGGAAGTTTCTGAACGACGCGAGCTCCACAATGCCATAAACTTCTTTATCCACCTTTAGCGGAACCATCAGAAGAGATTTCGGATTTGCGCCTCCCAGCCCTGACGTGATACGCACATATTCCTCGGGGATATCGTTCAGCAACGTGGTCTCTTTTTCCAGGAACGTCTGGCCAAGAATGCCTTCACCAAGCTTCACCTTTTGACTTTCGAATTTTTTGTTGTCAAAAGCAAAAAGAGATATCAGCTCCAGGTGCTTATGATGCTCGTCTTCGTCGTTGAGAACGTATAAACCACCCTGGTTGGCGTTTGTATATTTTACCAGCGCGGAAATGATCTTATCACCCAGTGTGCTGATGCTGTCGTTCGATGAACGGAGAATATCGACGAATTTGGTCAGGCCTTCGTTGGCCCACTGGCGCCGTTGCTCTTCTTCGTTCAATACCTTCAGCTTCTGCTGCATCGAGATGAGGGAGTCGGCAAGACGGTTTTTCCCAGTCACATAAGTGCTGTCCAGCGAGCGGTAGTCGAAATCAAGCTTACCTTCGCCGATTGCCCCAACAAAATCGGTCGCCACCAGCAACTGTTTCAGGATGCCATTGACCTCCGCCTCGAGTGCTCCCAATTCATTGGGCGGCAGCGATTGCTGTACCTGGTGCCTGGAGGTGTGTTCAGCAAGTGTCGCGAGGCCCTGTAATACGTAGCGCCTGAAGAGAAAGTATAAAGAGCTGAATAACAAAAGATCAAAGATGACAAAGAAAAGAAACCATCTCTCGACAGCAGCCTTTTTCGATTCCGCCTCTTCAGTAAGGTCGCCCAACAATCTTTCAAACCAATTCGAAACCGTGAGCCACTGTCCAGGAAGCAATACATTCTTGTCTGCCGCCGCCCTGACAACAGCTCCGGATTGCGCGGCTGAATCCACCCCGGCAACCTGCGCGGTGGAGTCGACGACGGCGGCGGTGTCTGATGACACCGCGGACTCACCGCTGCTTTGCACCGGTGCCGGTTCCACCGTGGTGACCGAGGCCAGAATATTGCCTTTGTAAATAACCCAGTGTTCAACCAGATTATCGTAGGTGATCTTCGGCAGGCGGGACAGGGGATCGAGAAATGTTTCTGAACGGTCTATCCGGCCGCCGTTGCCCAGGA
>DASPNN010000442.1:0-2593 GCA_035626495.1 Chryseosolibacter sp. | reverse complement strand
ATGACCCCCGTGGCGGCTTCGCCCGGGGTGCCGATTTCCTTTGTAAATGCATCAACGGGTGCGAACTCATTTCTCTGGACGTTTGGTGACAATTCCTCCTCTGCAGAGCATTCGCCTGAACATGCTTATCAAACGCAAGGGATGTTTGAGGTCAAACTCGTAGCCGGTAATTTGGCAGCTTGTATGAATTCCGCCACTGCTCAGGTTTTAATTTCAGCCCCCAGCCCTGACGTTAGCGTGGTCGGTATCACCACCGCTGACAACCCCGATGGCACGATTAGGGTGGTCATCACCCTGTCCAACAATGGTAACACCCTCCTTGAGAACGTGCCGGTCACCATTGACGTATCCGGCAACTTAAACCTGCAGGGGCTGATCGACACACCCCTGCCTCCGCTTGGCCGATATAACCTTCAGCTCGGCTACGGTCTCCGGCGCTCGGACGATCTGTTGTTTATATGCGCGGATGCGCACTTAGCCGGAGATGTCAATCTTGCAAATAACCGAAGCTGCGCGCAGTTCGAAAACCAACTCTTTGTCTTGCCCGCATACCCGAACCCGGTGAGCAACTACCTGACCGTTGAATGGGTAGCGAACAAAGAAGAGGAGGTGACAATTTCTCTGTCCAGTGCCATCGGTGGGTCCATGACTTGGGAGACCTTCAACTCAAGTAAGGGCTACAATCAGAGGGTGCTGTCTGTCGCGGACCTTCAAAAAGGCGTTTATATCCTGACGATCCAGGGCAACAACCTGCGTTCGGTCCAGCGTATCCTCATAGCGAACTAAAAAATATCCGTCGCAAATAGCTTCACGGCAAATACTTTCCTTTATTTTTGACCAAATAAAATTTGGTTATTTAAGACTCTGGGCGCCGGAAACCATATAGACAATGGTTTTGACGCTGACTAAAAAGTAAAACGCATGCCAATGAAGTCAATCAAACTCGACGGAACGGACCGCAAGATCCTGGAAATTCTTCAGGCAAACTCGAATATCACCAATGCCCAGCTGGCTAAAGAAATAGGACTATCACCCGCGCCCACCCTGGAACGCGTTAACAAACTGGAAACCTCGGGTGTTATCCGAAGCTACCACGCCGTCATCGATCCGGCCAGCGTCGGTCTCGGTGTAAGCACTTTCGTCATGGCTTCCCTGAAGGGGCACAATAAGGACAACATTGAGAAGTTTATCAAAGCCATCAAGCAAATCGATGAGATCATTGAATGCCATCATGTGACAGGCGCCGGCGACTTTATTCTAAAGATCGTTTGCGCCGATATCGCATCCTACCAGCAACTCATGCTCGAAAAAGTTTCGAACATCGATGTCGTTGACAGCCTTCAATCCATGGTGATCCTCTCCACTTTCAAAGACAGTAAGTCCCTGCCTATCCCGCATTGAAAACTAACACCATGGTAGCCGAACGGACTTTGATACTCGACGCGAACCAGATCAAGCAAAAGATCAAACGGATGGCGTATGAAATCTTTGAGCACAACTTCAAGGAAAAAAATATCGTCGTTGCAGGAATCGAAGGACAGGGTTACGTCCTGGCTAAGCTGCTTTGCAAGGAGATCGAATCCATTTCGGAACTGAAGACGACGATCATCAAGCTTTCGATCGACAAGGCGCTGCCGCAGCAAAGTGAAGTCAGGCTCGATTGCGAGGTTAGGGACATTAGAAAAAAATGTATCATCATTGTCGATGATGTATTGAATACCGGGCGCACGTTCGCCTACGGACTGAAGCCATTCCTTAACGTCGAAGTAAAAAAGATCGAGATCGCCGTCCTCGTCAACCGCAGCCACACGTTGTTTCCGATATGGCCGCAATATACAGGCTACGAGCTGGCAACAACCTTGCGCGAGCACGTCGAAGTTATTCTTGGAAAAGAGAACGCGGTCTACCTCAAATAGCCGAAATTAGCAATTAGAATTAGGAATTAGAAATTAGGAATTGAAATCCGATGTCCGTTCATAAACCTGAAATAAAGAAAATCACTACCCACCGTCTTCAGGAAATGAAGAACCGCGGGGAGAAAATCGCGATGCTCACCGCCTACGATTACAGCATGGCGCGGATCATCGACGGCGCGGGTGTGGATGTCATACTTGTCGGAGACTCGGCTTCCAACGTCATGGCGGGTTACGAAACCACTTTGCCCATCACACTGGAGCATATGATCTATCACGCTGCGTCGGTGGTCAGAGCGGTAAAACGGGCCTTGGTGATTGTTGACCTTCCATTCGGTACCTACCAGGCCAATTCCAGCGAAGCGCTCCGGTCTGCGATCAGAATCATGAAGGAATCCGGCGCCCATGGCGTGAAGCTCGAAGGAGGCAGTGAGGTCAAAGAATCTGTTCAGAGAATTTTGAGCGCGGGCATCCCGGTCATGGGCCACCTCGGACTTACACCGCAGTCGATTTACAAGTTCGGAACCTACACCGTACGGGCCAAAGAAGAAGCCGAAGCCAACAAACTCATGGAAGACGCGATCCTGCTGGCTGAAATCGGGTGTTTTGCAATGGTGTTGGAGAAAATTCCGGCCGAGCTCGGAAAAAAAGTTTCAAAGAAAGTCCAGGTCCCTACCATC
>DASPNN010000441.1:0-5908 GCA_035626495.1 Chryseosolibacter sp. | reverse complement strand
GATATCGCAAATTAGTGGATTCTGGAAGAAGGTCGTTGAGGAATCTAGGAATCAAGGATCCGTGGAAGGAGTGAGACTTTACTAGGCGACTCCTATATATATCAAGTCAGCAATTTCCTTGCACGGGGAATTAGTGTCCTTGGAACTCAAATCGTTGGAGTCTTCGAATGTTTTGCCAGAAAAGGTTTGTTCATATACATTTCGTAACTTACTCCAACATTACGAATTGAACTAAACGAATCTATTTGTAAAGGTGGGAATTCGGGAAAGAGAATAACTATCGGTTACAAAAAATTGATCCCGATAGCTATCGGGACGAGTAGGCGAAGAGTTCCCCGATAAGGATCGGGGCAGGCTCACTCCCTCCTCCTCTGCAAGCCAATACAGGCAAGGGCCCCGAGTTTCTCGGGGCTTTTTGTTTTGCGAAGATCCGACCCAAGCCGTCTCGGCTTGAGGGAGGAGATTCGAAAAACAAAAAAGCGAGCGCAGCGAGCGGCTTGCCTGAATTGGCTTGACCCTCCCCGCATGGGATCACCGGTAGGTAATCCCTCCTCCTCTGCGAAAAATCGCATCAAAATCCATCATTCTAAATTTGAGTGATGGATTTTGCTTTTTAGATGGTTGAAGTTGAATGATTTGAGTTGTAACTATTCCTGCCGCCCTTAACCCCCCGTTCCATTCCTGATTGACCCCCTGTTCCTGCAAGTTGACCCCAGGGAGTTTCACAGGAATTCCAGCAAGTTGACCCCCCCCCAGGATTTTCCGGACGAATGAAATTCCGGGAAGTTGACCCCGTCAGGAATTGTGAAATTCCTGCAAGCTGACCCCCTGATTGTAATAGGATTTGTTCAGCCGTATCCTTATCGGATAATGCATTCGAACCATGGCCTATTATCCAATCTCTATGAATCAGGTAAAACAGATTTTTCAACTTCACCACCAAGGCGTCAGCATCAAAAAGATTGCTTTGACGCTTGGCATTGCCAAAAACACCGTTAAGTCTTATCTGCGCAAGACGGAGCTTTCAGGCCTGTCACAAGAAGATATCGTGGCAATGGGGAATCGTTTTTGAAATGCTCTTGCTCATATTTCACTGATGAGCAGGCAAATAATTGCAAAAACATGCGTCCTTGGAGGGATTCGAACCTAATGTTTTCGTGATTGCAAGATGATATCGCTGCTAAAATGTGGTAAAGAAACTGGTGAGCAAAATACTGACGAGAATCTGCTCACCAATTTTTAAAAACATACACTGATGTATTATTCTGATCTTAAATTCCTCACAGGATTCCTATGCGATGCTTTGATGCTTTGCGTGAAAATTGTAAGTGTGGCGATGACAAGGACGGCGAAACCAGGAAGAATGAAATCGATGACGTTGAGCTGTGTGCGATACGCAAATTGCGTTAACCACTCACTCGCAATCATGTATACCAGCGGCCACGCAATTACGTTGGCTAAGACGATTGTTATGACAAAGTCCCTTGACACTAAAACAAGAAGTTGTCTTACGGTGGCGCCCAGAATTCTTCTTATGCTGATTTCTTTTGTTCGCTGCGCCACTATGTAAGACGAAAGTCCCAACAATCCTATGCAGGCGATTGTGATGGATAATATTGTGAAAAGAAGAACGATCATTCCAAACTGCTGATCAGACTTGTACTGTTCGTTATAGTGATCTTTCAAAAAGAAAAACTGAAACGGAAAATCCGGGAAAACCTGCCGATATTTGGCTTCCACCACCTCGATGACATTATTTACTGAGCCATGAGATTTAAATTTGACTGAGTAAAAATTCGTGGCCTCAGCATCATACACGAGCACCAACGGACCAACATGCTGTTTGAAAGATTCCTGATGATAGTTTTTTATAACGCCAATGATTTCAGGGGTATCGCCCCATAAATAGATCTTTTGTCCCAGGATTTTGCCCGGTTCAGTGAAACCTAAGAGTTTCATTGCCGCTTCGTTGACCATTGCAGTTCTCCACTGATCCTTCAAGTTTCCCGAGAAGTTATTTCCAGCGATTAGCGAAAGGTTATAAGTTTTAATAAAATTTTCATCTGCCATAATAGCCTCATAAGAATTTCCTTTGCTCACATCTTCTCCAACGACACGGACGTTACCACTTGTATTTCTAACGTGATGTCCCGGTACATCGCTTGACACAGTAAAACTTTTAATACCAGGATACTGCAGCAGGGACTCCCCAAGTATGGTGACCTTACTCAAATAGCTGGAATCGGTTGTTGTCGGACCATTGATAACAAGAACCTGTTCCAGATTGATGCCTGTCGGACTGGTGCGCATAAATGCGATTTGCTTAAAGACAACCAGGGCTCCAATAATAAGAACGATCGAAGCAACAAATTGAAATGTTACCAGGCCCCTCCTCAAATAGACTGTAGCAAAGGAACCGTGAAGTTTACCTTTCAAAACTTTGACCGGTAAAAAGCCTGACATTGAAATTGCCGGATACACTCCTGATAAGAATGCACCCAAGATCATCATCAGCGCAATAAAGAGCGACATTTTTGTTGTCAGCAACGCGCTTGCGTCAAGGTTTCGGCCAACCAGTTTTGAAAATGAGGGAAGCAATAACCCGACAATCAGTGCCGTGATCACCAAGGCGACGAGATTGTAAATCAGGGACTCAAACAGAAACTGCCTCATCAGCTGAGATCGGCTGCTTCCTAATACTTTTCGGACGCCAACTTCCTTTGCTCGTTCCAGGGATTTTGCTGTCGCAAGATTGATGTAATTGATCCATGCGAGGATCAAAATGAACACGGAGATGATGGTTAAGAAACCGGTCGTTTGCCTGTTTCCGCCTGCATTCAATTCATCGGGGGTATTCGAGTCTAAATGAATCGATTCGATCGGTTGAAGTACAAACGCCATCCCTTCATTCCACTCACGCAGGGTCGCTCCCATCTTCTTATCGACAAAATCAGGCAACTTCTTCTGCAAAGCGTCAGCCTCGGCGTTTGAATTAAGTTGGATGTAAGTATACGTGCCAACCCAGCCCCAATTGGAAAGCAATTCGTTCGTTTCCTCCTTTCCCAGAATCTGGAAGAGACTTTCGAACGAAAACAATGCATCGAATTGCAGGTGCGAGTTTTCAGGTACATCGCGGAATACACCCGTGATTGCGTATTCATCCTTTCCGTTGCACTTTAGTATTTTGCCAATCGGGTCTGCATTGCCAAAATACTTCTTCGCGAACGACTCGGAAATCACCATGGTAAACGGATTACGCAGAACCAGAGAGTCAACTCCTTTGACGAGGGAAAATGAAAATATTTTAAAAAACTCTTCTGACGCAAAAAGTATGTGGTCTTCCCTAAACAGTTTTTCTTCACTTGCTATGACATGATATTCATTTAAACCGCGATGTATGCAAACAAAACGCTGAACCTCCGGGAAATTATTTTTTAAATCGGCACCGATACCCATCGGACCGCCTGCCCATTGTCTGTCAAGTGCTCCGTTAGAATATCGATCCTGTCTTACGCGGAAGATTTGATTATTGTTATCGAGAAATTGATCGTAGCTTCTTTCGTGCCATACATAAAGCGTGATGAGCGCAAACGAGGTCATGCCAAGCACAAGGCCCGCCACGTTAACGATTGTATAGCTGCCGTTCTTTAAGCTGGTCCGGATAAGAATCGCAAAAAAATGCCGAATCATCATGTGCCTGTCATTTGGAGGTGTTTGAGGAAGTTACATGCATGTCGAGAGCAAGATAGAAATTTTCCTGATCTACTTTAAATTCATCGACTTCCATATCTCTGATGGTCAGGAACTGGTTTATCGCAGTGGGATAAATAAAACCGAAGGTATTTTTCGCGGTGGTAACGCTAACCGGTAGCTTGAAACCGGCGGACTCGGCCTGCCAATAAAAAGAAATCTGCAGGTCTTTGCCGGCTTGCGTCAGGTTCAATCTGAGAACGGGCAGGTTCGTCTGATAGAGATATTGGTTGAACAACCAATTGTAATCAACGCCCAACTGGCCATTAATAAATTGAATCAAAGTTTTGTTCGTTACCGAGGAATACTGAAACCGTTTTTGAATATCGCGCAGGAGTTGGCTCCATCGGTTGTCATCGTTTAAAAGTTTTCGCAGGGTGTAAAGCATCAACATTCCTTTTGAATACATGTCACCAATATCGTAGAAGATGTGGTTGACATCGTAGATGCCAACTACGGGTTGTGTATTCGTAACCTGCGCGCGCAGTTCGCCTAAAAAATCACGCAGGGCGCTCGTGCCCTGAGTGGTTTCAATCATCAGTAGTTCTGAATACGTCGCGAATGCTTCATGGATCCACAGTTCAGCCATATCGATGCAGCTTATGTTATTTCCCCACCATTCATGTGAAGCTTCGTGCCACAAAAGCCTGCTTGCCTGTGTGAAATTCTCTTTGGTAATTCTGCCGATGCTGACACAACTTTGATGCTCCATGGGATACAAGCTTTCCATCAACGTGAATCCGTCACGGGGAAACGGATATTTGCCAAAGTGTTTCTCAAAAACAGATAACATCAACTTTGTCTGCGCGAATAGCTTGCTGGCCAGGTCACGATGATAGGGCATCGCATAATAATCGATGGTCAGCGTGTCGTCCGTGATGTAGTAGTCGCGCCAGTGTTCATATTTTCCGATGTTAATTGTGGCATTGTAGTTATTTATAGGATAAGTGACAGCCCACTCGTAGCGCCATTGATCATTGCTCATTTCTTTTTTATTGATCAATCGTCCGTTAGAGATCTCCATGAATCCTGCGGGGACCGTTACGGCGATGTGCATGCTGTCGGGTTCATCCGAGAGATGATCCTTGTTCGGCCACCAAAGGCTTGCGCCAGACCCCTGGCAAACAACTTGTACCCATGGATTCCCCAAATCATCCTGTCCCCAGAGAAAGCCTCCATTCATCGGGATATCGAAATTCGGTTCCTGCGGAGTGCCCTCATAATATACTGCGACAGATGATTCACCTTCGGAAAGCATTTCGGGAAAGTCAATAAATACTGCATTAAATCTTCTGCTAAACTGCAGGCTTTTGCCGTGCCACAGAATTTTATCAATCTTCATATTTGCATAAAGATCAATCTGCATTCTATCGAACGGGTGCTGTACCTTAAACCTGATCACATTACTACCTGACAGATATTTTTTATGGATGTCGACTGTCACATCAAGGTCATAGAATGTCACATCGTAACACGAACGCAACGCTGTTAATTTGCCACGTAAGGTGTCAGCTTGTGTGAAGCTGTGGGCCAGCGCTGTCTTCGGGATAGTATCGCTTTGGGATTGATAATAGCCTTGTTTGTCGGGACCCTCATGCTGGTTCCTGAACAACTTTATTCCGGATGCAAGGCTGTCGCTTTCGATCACATTGTAATACTTCCAAAAACTGTCATCCGTTTCAACGCTTTGAAATTCCAAGGGCTTGTTTGCGATCATGCGCTTCCCCAAATTGGCCAGATCATTTTCCTGTATGTCTGGCTTTATGTCATTGATCAACAGCTCCAGGAAATATTCTTCGGTGCGGTTTATGGTGTTCTTTACACGATCAACATTTTCAATTTTCCAGTTTCTGCGACAGTAAGACAAGAACCATTGACCGCGATACTCCCTGTACTGGTAAATATGATCGATATGGACAATATTCCATGCACCACGGGCGTAGCGCGCGTTGTTCTTTAAGGTAATTTGTTTGATCGCTAAGCGCGCCTCATCAATTAACAACGTATAAATAATATTGCCGTCTTCTGTGACGGCCTGGACGCACACGTTTTGCGTATCGCTCAGTTCTTCGTTGAAAGAGTATCGATAATGATTTGGGAACGCGAGCAAAGGTTCAAGATCGGAAAAGTCGGCCCGGTCGGGGAATTTTAAATAGTC
>DASPNN010000440.1:0-12114 GCA_035626495.1 Chryseosolibacter sp. | reverse complement strand
CAGCAAGAGCTTTCTGGATGTCAACTTTTTCGCCTCCGTCATGAGCGAGGGCGTCGGCGAGTACATCCGGAATAACCCCGAGGCAGCCAACGAGTGGGCTGGACAAAATTTCGTCCAGGGATACCTGAAGCTCGCGCCCGGACACTCAAAGGCGGAAACGGAGAAAAGAATAAACGAGGTGCTGATCAAATATGGCTCGGAGGACATGAAGGCTTTGGGAATCCATAAGACTTTGTTTCTTGAACCCGTCAAGGATATTTACTTGAGATCGTCCGTTGATAAGAGCCAGCGCATTACTTATATCTATGTGATTGTATCCATCGCACTTTTTATTTTGGTGCTCGCCTGCATTAATTTCATGAACCTGTCAACTGCCAAGGCGACGAAGCGCGCATCCGAGATCGGTATAAGAAAAGTCATGGGTGCGTTCCGGAGCAGCCTAATCCGCCAGATCCTCGGTGAAGCGATGGTGATCGTCGCCATCTCGATCATGATCAGCTTGATCCTCGTGAGCCTGGCATTGCCGCTGTTTAATGAATTGTCCGGTAAAAACATTTCATTCAACCAGGAGACTGTCTTCTTCTTCGGCTTGGCCTTGATTGTCCTGACCATCATTACCGGGCTCATTGCCGGAAGTTATCCTGCGTTTTATATGTCGTCCTTCCAACCGGTCCAGGTTTTGAAAGGGAAATTTGCCCTGAGCAATGCCTCAGGCCGCCTACGTCAGGCGTTGGTGGTCTTCCAGTTCACAGTCGCCATTGTGCTCGTTTGTGGCATGCTGGTGATATCCAAACAGCTTTCTTTCATGAAAGAAAAAGACCTGGGCTTTAACCCGGAGGCTAAGATCGTGATCCCCCTGCGAACGGCGGATGCAAAGAAAAAATATGAATCTTTGAAAACTGCGCTTGACCAAATGAGCTCTGTTAACGGAGTTTCAGCCACTTCTTATCCACCGGGTAACAAAATTTTCAACGATATGGTCTTCTATCGCGAAGGCGGAAGCATGGACAATGCGATTCTTAATCGCATCAACACAATCGACGCAGGCTATATGGAATTGCTCGGAATCAAACTGATCGCGGGCCGCGCCTTCACCACGAACCGCCAGGCGGACGGCGAAAAAATGCTGATCCTTAACCGCGCTTCTGTTAAAAAGTTCGGCGTCGAACCCGCCGATATTGTCGGTGAAAAGCTGTACTTCGATTGGCAGGGGCAAAATTATTCGTTTGAAGTCATCGGCGTGATGGAAGACTATAACCAGACATCGTTGCGCGAGCCGATCAATCCGCTGATCTTCCAAATGCCCGGAACAAGTGATCGGTATAATTATATTGTCGCCAGCGTTGACCCGACCGCATTTTCAGAAACGATCTCCAACTTCGAGGAAATATGGAAGGCCCAGGTTTCCGACGCGCCTTTTGAATACAGCTTCCTGGACCAATCCCTCGAGCTCCAATACAAGGAGGACTCGCGCGTCTCAAAGATCATAACTTACTTTGCGATCATTGCGATCATTGTCTGTAGCCTCGGACTCTATGGGCTGTCTTCCTTCATGGCCGAAAGACGCCTCAAAGAGATCGGCGTCCGGAAAGTGATGGGCGCCAGCGTCGGACAAATCATGGGTATGATGTCGAAGGAATTTGTGGCGCTCGTGTTGATTGCCTTTGCCCTCGCAACGCCAATCGCGTGGTATGCGATGAATAAGTGGTTGCAGAGCTTTGAATACAAAACCTCTCTGAGTGTATACATTTTCACCTATGCCGGATTGGGTGCCATCACAATTGCGCTGCTGACGGTCAGCTATGAATCATTGAAGGCGGCAAGTACGAACCCGGCCAGGACTTTACGAAACGAATAGATCTCCCATCCGCATCAATCAACAAAAAAAGGCAGCCCACACCCGCTGCCTTTTTTTATTTCGCAATCGGGCGCTTTACTTTAAGGTCTTAAACCATTTTTTGGCCGACTCGATGTCGCCGAACATTTGAACAACCATTTTGTTTTCCTGTATGTCGTTCTTTTCGGCGTACTTTTTAACAGACAAGTCTCCAAAAACATTTTCGGGCAGGACAAACGCCACGTGCTGTATACCTCCTTTGAGCGCGCGCGGATTCCAGTCGTCAGCGACCCACGTCGTGTCCTTTTCAGGCTGCACCACGTGCTTTCGCGTATCCGCCAGCCACAGGATCCTGCTGTGAATTTTTTTCTTTTCGATCAGCAGATCGAGCCCCCTGTTCAGGAACGATTTGAATTGTTCGCTGTTCATAAATCCGTTAAATGTTGCGGTAATACAGGGAACCGTGGCATCGTATTCAAGGGTGCCATACTTCTCTTCGTAAAGTTTCATAAGTGAAGGTTTTTATGATTTGAATTGACGTGTGAGTTGCCTGATCTAACGGGGTAGCTATGCGAATGTTGCAACAGTAAATGAAATTCTGAAATTGGCATCATTGCGGAAACGTTTGCGTTTTAACAGCGCGGAGGTTTTTGTTAACGCTTCGAGCCCCCGGCATTTAATCTGTGGAAGGTGGTGAAGGTCGGATTGATGGCCAGGCGCCAAGACGTGAAGGCTCGCTGGAAAAATGAAATTTTTGACCCGGCCGGTCATCCCCACTCATCAAATTCTTTTATTAAATGAAAGAGGAGAATAATAAATTGTACGTCAAACGTCGCATTATGAAGTTATCTCGCCCCCTCATCTTTGTGTTGGCCCTAGTTGTCATCGGATGCCAGCCGCAAAAGGAAACAACCACATCCGCATATCCGCCGACAGCCAAAGTCGACACGGTCGATGAATATTTTGGTGTTAGAGTGCCAGATCCGTATCGGTGGCTGGAGTCCGACACATCGGAAGCTACCGCGGGCTGGGTTAAATCTCAGAACGAAGTCACGTTCTCATACCTTGATAAGATCACTTACCGTGATAAGATCAAAGACCGGCTTGAAAAATTATTCAACTATGAACGGCTTACAGCTCCCTTCAAGGAAGGGCAGTATTTTTACTTCTATAAAAATGACGGCTTGCAAAACCACAGCGTCCTCTATCGGAAAAAGACAGCGGATGGCCCACCCGAGGTCTTCCTTGACCCCAATACATTTTCAAAAGATGCGACGACCGCCCTGGCAGGCATTTCTTTCAGCAAGGACGGCTCCCTGGTGGCCTACCAGGTGTCGGAGGGAGGTTCCGATTGGCGTAAGGCAATCGTCATGCGGGCCGAGGACAAGACCATCCTCGAGGATACGCTCGTCGACCTGAAATTTACCGGAATTGCATGGCGGGGTAACGCTGGCTTTTACTATAGCAGCTACGACAAGCCGAAGGGCAGCGAGTTGTCGGCAAAGACCCAGTATCATAAGGTGTACTATCATAAGCTCGGAACTTCGCAGAAGCAGGACAAACTTGTATTCGGCGGCGAACAAACCCCGCGTCGTTATATCGGCGCGTACTTGACGGAAGATGAACGGTTTCTCATCATCTCGGCTTCGACAAGCACCACCGGAAACGAGCTTTACATCCAGGACCTGAACGACCCGAAAGGGAAGCTGATAACGATGGTCGACAATTTTGACTCCGAGCACGGCATCGTTGCCAACGAAGGGTCGCGTCTGATCATCGAAACGAACCTCAATGCTCCGAACCGGAAAGTGGTGGTCACCGACTTCAGCATGCCCACCCCGGAGAACTGGAAAGACATTATTCCTGAAACGGAAAACGTGCTCAGTGCGCGGTCTGCCGGGAAGAAAATCTTCGCCAATTACATGGTGGATGTCAAGACACAGGTGAAGCAGTTCGATCTTAACGGTAAGCTTGAGCGCACCATCGAGCTTCCGGCCATTGGTACCGCCAATGGCTTTGGCGGCAAAGAAGAAGATAAAGAAGTCTATTACACCTTCACGTCGTTTACATATCCGCCGACAATCTACAAATACGATATCGGCTCTGGCAAGTCGACACTGTACGCGAAACCTCAGGTCGATTTTAATCCCGAAGATTACGAGACCAAACAGGTTTTTTATAACAGCAAGGATGGTACGCGGATCCCGATGTTCATTGTGCATAAGAAAGGCATCGAGCTGAATGGCAAGAACCCGACCTGGTTGTACGCTTACGGTGGCTTTAACATCAGCTTGACCCCTTCCTTCAGCACTTCGCGGATTTTGTGGCTGGAGAATGGTGGCATCTATGCGCAACCGAACTTGCGCGGGGGCGGCGAATATGGCGACAAGTGGCATCTGGCCGGAACAAAAATGAAAAAGCAAAACGTGTTCGACGACTTCATCGCAGCCGGCGAATATCTTATCAAGGAAAATTATACAGCCAGCCAGTACCTGGCAATTTCCGGTGGGTCTAATGGAGGACTGCTTGTCGGTGCCACGATGACTCAGCGTCCCGACCTGGCCAAGGTAGCCTTTCCTGCCGTGGGCGTCATGGACATGCTCCGTTACCACAAGTTCACCGCAGGCGCGGGATGGGCCTATGACTATGGCACAGCCGACGACTCAAAAGAAATGTTTGAGTACCTCCGGAAATATTCCCCTGTTCATGCGCTCAAGCCTGGGGTTGCATATCCGGCGACACTGGTCACGACCGCAGATCACGACGACCGAGTAGTACCCGCGCACTCATACAAGTTCGCAGCGACCCTGCAGGAAAATCACAAAGGCGACAACCCCGTGCTGATCCGCATCGACACAAAGTCCGGCCACGGCGCGTCGAACCTGATGAAGACCATCGAGGAGACTGCTGACAAGTATGCCTTTGCGTGGTATAACATGGGAGTGGTTCCGCCGCTGGCAAAGGATGATTTCTGATTAATTTTCCGTCTCCTGCGCGGCAGCAATATGAGTTAGGCCTTAGCGGCTGGTTTGTTCTCCCTCCGTCGAAAAGTCTGTCGGCAATTTTTGTAATATCTTGATTGGCGGGATCGGTTTGCGTATATTGATCGTCCCCGCTGGTCGGTCATCCCAAAACCATTCTGTAACTGACTATGAAAACCCATTCCTTTGCATTTGTACTATCGGTGATATTCGCATTTTCTTGCACGCCCGTCAAAGACACGGAGACGGCGAAGGCCGACATCGAATCGATGAACTTGCTGCGTGGCGATATTGCCCTTTGCGGGTCGCAGGAAAAATTCGGAAGTGTCAGTTTTGGTTCATCATGCAGCGAGAAAGTCCGCGACAATTTTAATCTTGCTGTTGCACTTTTGCATTCATTCGAATATCCGGAAGCCGAGAAGGTGTTCGCATCGGTGTTGGAGGAAGACCCCGAATGCTTCATGGCGTACTGGGGAGTTGCTATGAGCAACTTTCACCCCCTCTGGGCACCGCCGACACCGGACGAATTGGTTAAAGGCGCCCGGACAATCACTGTTGCGCGCTCTCTGGAAACTCCGTCCGCGCGTGAGAAGGATTACCTCGAAGCTGTCGCCGTGATTTACGACGATTGGGAGAAAACCGATCACCGGAGCCGCGTTCAAAAATTCGAGATCGCCAGCGAAAAGATCTACCGTCTGTACCCGGAAGACAAAGAGGCTGCGATATTTTATGCGTTGGCCTTGCGCGCCGCGGCAGATCCTTCTGATAAAACATTTGCGAAGCAGCGAAAAGCCGGTGACATTTTGAACTCGCTCTTTCCCGACGAACCCAACCATCCTGGGATCGCGCATTACCTGATTCATACCTACGATTACCCCGAGTTGGCAGAGCTTGCGCTACCGGCCGCTCGCAAATACGCATCCATCGCTTCCAGCTCTGCGCATGCATTGCATATGCCATCGCATATCTTTACGCGGCTGGGACTTTGGCAGGAATCGGCCAACTCCAATATCAGTTCGATGGATGCTGCGAAGTGTTACGCGGAAAAGACCGGAATCGATGGTCACTGGGATGAAGAATTGCACGGACTTGACTACCTGGTCTATGCCTATTTGCAGCAAGGCGATGATGAAAAAGCCCGAGAGCAGCTCAATTATCTGAAAACTGTGAAGAAGGTGTTTCCGGAAAATTTCAAGATTGCCTATACGTTTGCGTCGGTTCCAACCCGCTTTGCCCTGGAACGTAAAGATTGGACCGAAGCTACAAAACTGCAGCCGGAACCCGTTGAATTTCCATGGGACCAATTTCTCTGGGAACAGGCAATCGTGGTGTTCGGCCGCACCCTGGGCGCCATCCATACGGAAAGATTAGATTTGGCAAAAGAGGGGCTGGAAAAATTAAAAGGTTTTCACTCCAGGCTCACGCAGAGCGGCAAAGTATATGAAGCCGATCAGGTGGATATCCAGATCAAGACGTCCCAGGCTTGGATCGAATTCGTAACTGGAAATAAAGCCACTGCGGTCAGCCTTATGAACACCGCGGCAGAGATGGAAGACAAAACGGAAAAACATCCGGTAACGCCAGGGGAGGTTGTGCCCGCTCGCGAGCTGCTTGCCGACATGTACATGGAAATGAAAGAATACGACAAGGCATTTGCCGCGTATGAACTCGACTTGAAACGGCATGCCGGGAGATTCAACGGGTTGTTTGGCGCTGCGCTTGCAGCGGAAAGGACCGGCAACCAGCCGAAAGCGCACGCATATTATACGCAGCTCGTTTCGCTCGCGAACTCCTCCGGGAAGAAAAGACCCGAGGTCCTTGCCGCGGAGAAATACCTCAAGCAAATGAAGATCTGAAAGTCAGCTCGTCCGTTTTTTCTTGCTTGATTTCGCCTTCGGGTTATATGCAAGACATAATTGGATCCAGTACTCAAGGTCGCGGTCCAGATCGACGGCGACCGGGTCGAGAAACACAAATCCTTTCATGGGCCGGCCGGTAAAATCCATTTCACGGCATCCTTTTTTTCTGAGCGCCATTTCGTAATCACCCGGATCGATGCGGGCCATCAGCGTTTCTTTTTGGACGCCCATGAACATCTTGTCCCTGACCATAAAACAGAGCCCGCCCATCATTTTTTTGGCTTCAAAGGGGACCTTCTTTTCAGCCAGCGATCGTGTTATCCGTTCAGCAAGGTGTTCGTCATATGCCATGGTTCTTTGAATGTCGGTATAAAATTAAAGTCATTCCACTAAAATTATACAAAAAATAATTGTGTAATTATATGGTTACATGTATATTCGTGTAACCAGATGTTTACATATTGAAATGGAGACAAGACGCGATGTATTTCAAGGGATCGCCGATCCCACGCGACGGCATATTATTCATCTCATAGCGCGCAAATCGATGAATCTGAATGCCATTGCCGACAAATTCGATATCAGCCGCCCTGCCGTTTCGAATCACATCAAGATCCTAAATGAATGTGGTTTGGTAGCCATCGAACAGGTCGGCCGGGAACGCTACTGCAGGATCCAACCCGAGAACCTGCGGAAAGTCTCGGACTGGATCGACCCGTTTCGTGAACTCTGGGAAGAAAAGCTCAACTCTTTTGAAAAATACCTTGAGACGCTTCAAACAAAATCAAGAAAGAATGAAAAATCAAAACGAAAAAAGCGCCGCCCAAAACGCCGCAGCAAATCGAACCCTCACTCTAAAAAGAACATTTAACGCGCCGTTGAAACTCGTCTGGGACGCCTGGACGCAGCCGGAGCACATTGCGCAATGGTGGGCGCCGAAAGGTATGAAAGTAAATGTCGTGGAGCACAACTTCAGGGCCGGGGGCAAATGGAAGTATGTCATGCCGATGCCCGATGGAAACGAGTTCATTTCCCACGGAGTTTATAGCGTGATCGTGAAGTTTCAAAGGATTTTCTCCTCTGCCAATTTTATCCCGATGACTGAAGGAGTGGAGATACAGGCTTTTTTTGAGGATAAAGGCGCCAAAACCGATTTTACTTTTAACGTGATTCACCCCACCGAGGACTATTGCAAACAGCAGGAGAGGATGGGCTTCTACAACGGATGGGGCTCGACATTCGAAAGACTGGATGGCTTTGTTACATCCGCCGTCAAATCCTAGTCAGGCGACTACCATTTCGTCCGAGCTGCGAGCGGACCTTTGTGCATTATTTTCTTACGCGAAACGGCGATGCAGGAAGTCCGCTCCTATTGTACAAATTGGCGCTGTCCGGATTGTCGGCCCACGCGTAGCGCACTTCCATTGGAGCCGTCACCGACTCGTGCCAGACGCGCATCCGGTGCCGTGATACTTTGGTCCTGGCCCAAACAAAGTTTTTGCCGTCCTCGGAGATCGCTACGTGGCCGACAGCTGGCCCGTTTTTTACAACCAAACCCCCGTTGACATTCCTAAACTCGATCGTGACGGAAGTTTTAGCAAATCTCGCACGCGATACCGACGGGCCGTCTGCCGGAACATGTTCTCCGTAAGCGACTTTCATAGCCTGAAGCGCAAGCCGCTTTCCCACACTTTGTTTGTCGAGCGGGTGGATGTCATTCCAGTCACCAAGATCGATTGCCACGACCATTCCCGTCAAGGGCAGCTTGAGAGCTTCAGATTGCGCTTCCCGCAAGGCCGCCCAGTTGCTTTTGGACGGTGTCTCGCGTGCCTCGAGAAAATTCGGCAGCTGGACAAACAGGAATGGAAATGTATCACCCCATTTTGCACGCCAGTCCGCTATCAACGCGGGAAACAGTTTTCTGTATTCCTCCGGCCGCGAAACGTTCGCTTCGCCCTGGTACCAGATCGCACCTTTGATCGGAAATTTTACCAACGGGGCTACCATCGCATTGTAGAGGCCCATCGGTTTCCAGCGAATGAATGTCTGGCCGGCAAGTGGTTCCATGCTTGCGCCCAGCCGGTATTTCCAGGGACCGCGCAGGTCGACCGTGTCGCCCGCTGCAATGATCTGGTATGGCTTGTCGGCGACGAATCCTCCTTTTCCGGATTGATTGATGACTTTTACGACGATGATATTCCGTCCGGGCTTCAGCATGCCGGGCTTGAGGTTGTATCGACGTTGCGGATACTGATAACCGGTAGTGCCGGCAAATTCACCGTTGATGAAGACCGAGTCCTGGTCGACCACCCGGCCCAGATTCAGACGCGCAGGCGCATCGGCCATTGACGACGGAATGTCGAATGCCCGCCTGAACCAGACGACACCGTTACCGGTGATTACGTTTTTATCTGACCAGTATCCAGGTAGTTGCATCGTATGCCAGGCGCTGTCGTCGATATGTCCGTTTCTCCATCTTCCGGCGATGCCCGCATCCTTTGCGGCAAGGGCTGCATGCCATGCGGAAATGCGTGTTCGGTCGGCGGTTTCAATCCCAGTGATCAATTCGTGGCTTCGGAATTTTTTCGCTTCGGCCACGTGTTGGGGGAATTCCTCCAATGCACCTTCACTCATCCAGGCTTCAGCAGGCGATCCGCCGAGGCTGGCGTTGATCAACCCGATCGGAACTTTATATTTTTCATACAGTTCGCGCGCAAAGAAATAACCCGCCGCCGAAAAGCGCAGGACGTTTTCCGGGTTGGCTGTTTTCCATTCACCGCCCGCCAGGTCGTCATGCGGCGAGTTGAAGTCGTACATTTGGGGTACCGCGAAATGCCGGATGTGGGAGTTGGCGCTTGTGGCAACGACCTCGGGGTATTTATCCTTGACATTGTTGACCATCATCTCCATGTTGGATTGGCCGGCACAAATCCAAACATCACCGAATAGGACATCTTTGATCAAAATTTGCTCCCTTGTCGCGGCGAACACCATATCGAAAGGGCCACCGGCCTGTTGAGGGGGTATTTCCAGGAGCCATTTCCCCTTCCCATCCGCCGTGGACTTGAAAACGCGCCCGTTAAATGTCAATTGAATTTCTTCATTGGGCGCGGACTGCCCCGCGAGTTTGATCACGCGGTCACGCTGGAAAACTGCATGGTCGCTGGCAAGCCGTGGGAGCTTAAGCTGGGCTATTGCGTTCAGGCATACCGTTAAAATGATCAGAACACAAAATTTTCTTTTCACTCTTCGAAATTAATCACCTTGTAATAGGATGTCTTCGGTTTCAGGTTGCGGTCGAAAAGCAGGGGATAATCCTTTCTGTTTCGTACGGGAAAATGATCGAGCCAGCTGTGGCGGTCCGACACATTCCAAAACGTTACACTCGAAATGAATTCTTTGTACGCGCGGAACAATTCGAAACACATTTGGTAGGTTTCTTCCTGTTTTTTCTCCTTCGCAGCGGTGTATGCGGTATCGTCGTCTTTTGGCTGGCGTTCGCGCGATTGATGTTCCTTGGGATAAACTGATACATCGAGCTCGGTAATGTGCAGGGTCAATCCGGTTTTCGAAAAGTCGTCGAGTGTTTTCTGAAGCTGGTCGCGCGTCGGCTCGTCCAGCGCCCAGTGGGCTTGCAGGCCGATCCCGTGAATCGGAACGCCGGCATTCCTCAACGAGGTCACAAGACGAATGATCTTCGCGCGCTTGTCTGGATCGATCTCGTTATAGTCGTTGTAGAACAGCAACGCGCCCGGGTCGGCTTCATGGGCGAACTCGAATGCTTTGGCGATAAATTCCTCGCCGCAGATCTCCAGCCACGGCGAGGGCCGCAAATATTCGCCGCGCCGATCGGATACGGCCTCGTTGACAACGTCCCAGGCCTGGATCTTCCCGCGGTATCGGCCAACAACGGTATGGATATGCGAACGTAGCCTCGATAAAAGCAGATCTTTGCTGGCCTTATTCCCTTGCTGGTCCTTGAATAACCAATCCGGTGTCTGGTTGTGCCATACCAATGTGTGCCCGCGCATTTTAATTCGATGGCGTTGCGCGAATGCGACAATCGAGTCGGCGTCCTTCCAGAAGTACTCGTCTTCACGGGGATGTACGGGGCCGATCTTCATCGCATTTTCGGCAGTTATGCTATTGAAGTGTTGCCGGATCAAGGCGGCCTCGTCCGTTGCCAACGCCCGTGGAGAGACAGCAACGCCGATAGAAAAATAATCCTGGTAATAATCCTTCAGACCACGCGCATCCTGAGCAATGGTTTTACCGCTGAACCAAAGCACGAGGACACCAAAGCGGATAAAGAGATCGCGTTTTCTCATACAGGTCACTTGGTTAAGAAGTTATTCTCATAATATAAACAATGGCCATCCACCGCGAAGTAACCGCGCAATCAAAAGCCAATTGATTTTGTCAGCGATTCCAAACTCCGCTCGCCCCCCACCCGCCAGGCCAGTTGTCGACTCATTTCGGTTGGATAGTTGGCTGTCCAGGCCTTAAATTCTTATTAATTAGTAATCGATTACAGATGTATTATGGAAATTTTTGAACAATAAAGGCAATTTTTTGTTAACATTTGATGTAATATTATGCAATCGGTTGCTATTGAGGCGCCTGATTCGCAAAAGTGCAGTTCGACCATGCAGCCAGAAGTAAGCCGGACGGTTTCGTTCCGTGAACATGAACAAATTCAGCGCATTAGTATTTCTGTCAATGACGGTTTCCACCGGTGGCACGTTCGGCCAGCTGGCAGCCGACAACTGTAAGTTTTTGGGCAACATTATCGGCGACGGAACTCCCGCCGACTTTTTACACTTATGGAATCAGGTCACGCCGGAGAACGCCGGGAAATGGGGATCGGTAGAACCCACCCGCGACCAGATGGCGTGGAGCGGTCTTGACAACGCTTACAACCTGTCAACTAATAACGGACTGCTATTCAAACATCACACCCTCGTGTGGGGCCAGCAACAGCCGGCGTGGATGAGCAACCTGTCGGCCGAAGACCAAAAGGCCGAAGTGGAGGAATGGATCGCCGCATATTGCAACCGTTATCCCGCGACAGATTTTATCGATGTCGTCAACGAACCGTTACATGCACCGCCTTCTTACATGAATGCCCTGGGGGATCGGGGACAACCGGCTGGGACTGGGTGGTCTGGACGTTCGAAAAAGCCCGGCAGTATTGTCCGAATGCTAAGCTGTTTCTCAACGATTACAACATCGTCAGCGATGCGCTCGCGACCGATCGCTATATCAACATCATCAATATCTTGAAAGACCGTAACCTGATCGATGGCATCGGCGAACAGGGCCATTTTCTCGAAACAACGCCGCTCGCTACTATCAAAACGAACCTGGATAAACTCGCGGCGACAAATTTGCCCATCCATATTTCAGAGTTCGACCTGAACATCGCCGACGACAACGC
>DASPNN010000439.1:0-6604 GCA_035626495.1 Chryseosolibacter sp. | reverse complement strand
TGTGATCTGCCCGTAATCAACCGCAATGTTGTAACCGCCTTCATTGAAGTAACTGGCGCCGGACGTATTGAGATACACTGAAGGGGACGTCTGGTGCGTGGTGTGCTGGATCTCAAAGTCGACGTAGTACAAGGTTCCCGTGCCTGAAAGTGCAGTCGTGCCGGCGCCGGTCACGACAAACCTGCCATCCGCAACGTTGTTGAACAACACATCCCACCCCGATGCCAGCGACCCGGCCTTGCTGATGCCGATCGGCTTCATCGGGCCGTTATACGACATGTCAAGCCGGAAGGCGAGGATGTTCTCCGAGTCCAAATTCGTGTTGAGGATTACCGGCAGCCGAACCGTATCACCCGGGAAAGCTGTTGAATCTCTGGGTATTGAAAGTGATATATCGGTAACCTGGGCCAGCGTCGTCCAACCTGTGAAGGTGAGGGCCAGGCCAATCAGGACCTTAATCGATTTTTTCAGTAGGAATCTCATCTGAAGGGATTATTATTCTCCAACCACAACCTTGCTTGTCTTTGTGCCTTCGGCAGTTTTGATCTTCAGCAGGTACAATCCCTTTTCTGCGCGGAAATTCACGCGATGGGTAACAAACCCTTTAGCCTTGTTAAAGGAACGCTGCGCCATTGCCTTCCCGCTGGCATCGGTCATTTCGATATCGACAGGCCCTTCATACGAAGGCGACACGGTGACGTCGACAAACTCGGATGCCGGGTTGGGATATACTTTGTAGGCAGTACCCATCTCCATTTCAAGTGCTGATGACAAACCGATCTGCGCCGGTTTTGCCAGGGCTTCCACAGAGGTTGAATTTCCGGTCGCCTGTACTACGTCAATGGACAGCGTGCGTTTCGAGAATACAGGCGTTGCTGCCTTCACTTTCAGGATCGCCAGCACACCTTCGTCATGAACGGCCTGCGCGGAAGCAAAAGCAATTTTCAGGATCCTCTCGTTCGATGAGTAGTGGCTGATATAATTCAGATCAAGCTCGCCTTTTGAGATGTCGACCAGTTCAAGCTCGTCGTCAAGCTTCAGCGTCAGTTCCATTGCGAAAAGTTCTCCGACGTTTGAAATCGTCAGCGGAATATCAAGCACCTGATCCATATGCTCAAACTGACCATCTTTCAGCGTTGCACTTAGCGCAGATGATGGAACAGATGTGTTGAGGCGTCTCTGGGAAGATTCCGCCGGGAATGACGCGATCAGACCAGCGCTGTATTGCAAGATGTACGAAGCATCCATCGCCGATACCGAGTTATCCCCCGAAACATCGCCCGAGATCACTTGACGCGGGTTCAACGTGATTGACCCAACCACCGATTGCAGCGCGAGAGCGGCATCGTACGCTGAGATATTGCCGTTCAGGCTGACATCGCCGGTCATCGGGTTGAGGGAAAGATCCGTAGCCCAGGGATTGTAAGTCACATTATCCGAAACACGCGATCCTTTACCGGAAGGATTTGTCGTCTCATGGTACGGACCCGAGTTATGTCCCCACCATGATCCCGTCGCACTGATGGTAAAACTGCCACTGTTGTAGATTCCGTACGTGCCCCCATTCTCCAGAAAGTCATTTGCTGTCAGTACCGGGTTTGAAGCACCGGTCAGGTAAAGGCCATGATACCCGTTGTTTCTGAAAGAGCTGTTCGAAATTGCGGGGGAAGCGCTGTTCAGCGTCAGCCCATAGTAATTCGACCTGCGGATGATAACGTGATCAAGTACGGAAAGGGCGTCCGACGATTCGTTACTGAATGTGATGCCCGAAAAACTGGATGAGGGATAGGCAGGAACTCCATCTGCATTTGTGTCGCCGCCGTAGAAGTCGTCTTCAACCGCCGTGAACACGATCGACTCGGTAGCATCTGCTCCGCCGTCTGCTGCCAGTGCGCCAGACACCGAGATGTACCCTGCAGGATGTGGATAATTATAGCTTGTTGTAAATTTCAAGATCACGCCCGGCGCCACTGTCAACGTTACGCCCGGTCCGACCGTATAGGGGCCGAAAATATACGGGATGTTGTTGATTCCTCCGAAGGCACGCTTGACAAGCGTAGTGTCCTGCGTAAGTGTCTCTTCATTGATTCTGATTCCCTTCCAAGTTGTGCCTTCCATCACGTTGTTTGCTGTGGAAGCCGGATAGGAAACGAGTGATGTGGTGAACGGCGTCCGCGCCAGGTTTCTGAAAATGTTATTCTCAATGACCGGTTGCGAAATACCGCTCATGGTAATTCCATAGGTGGATTTTTCAAAGAGCGAATTTTGAATAGTCGGCGAGGCGCTCGAGATGACGATGTCCCAGGTGGCATGGCGGAACACGGCATGGTCGATCAAACTGTTGTCGTCACTGACGTTGTTGAACTGAATCACCCGGTCGATCGGGGAAATATGGCTCACGCCATTTTGTTCGGTGTCCTTCGGACGACCATATTCATCGTCACCCAGAACGGTAAACACCACCGGGTTTTCGGCCGTACCATTGACCAGCAATTTACCATCAACTTCCGCGATCGTATTTCCTTTGAAGTGCATCCCGGCAGGAATCGTGATGGTGGTACCGGAAGTAATCAGGAACCGGCTCGGAACCGTATAGGTAATGCTGTCGTATCCCGCAAAACTTCTGAACACGAATGTATTCGATTGGGAGAATGTTTCCGGCCGTAAATGGATGGCAACAATGCCTACATTCTCGATCGTATTGCCCGAGAAAGTCGGGTTGGCGAACATGTGCATCGATACGGGCTCATAGTAAATATTCTGAAGTGAATTATTAATGAATGACGCAGTTGACGTACCATAGGCACCAAAAGCCCGTCCGTTCACAAATTGAACCATGCAGTTCTCCACCAACATGTCGTTATCATCCGATCTGAGCATTCCGGCATATCCGGTGCCATCGTAATAATGGCGTGGTAAGTGACCGGTAGCACCATACCGGAATTCGCAATACTTAAAAACGGTCTGCTTGGATGAGGCACGGGTGTCGATGCCACCCCAATTGCCCGCCGCTGGAGGTGTAGCGTTACCGTTGTTGTTGGTGTCCCCACCGCGCGAATCGTCGTTGATACTGGTGAAAATGATCTTTTCGGCAGCTGTTCCCACCGCTGTGATCGCTCCATCATCAACTCCGATTGAGCCGGTTGTCATTTTGATAACGACCCCAGGATCGATCGTCAGCACAGCGCCCGAATGAACCAGGAATCCACTCGTCACATAAGCGATATTGGTTATTCCGGCCACATCGCGTTTCGCAAGCGTCGCATTCGCCCCAAGGCCGGTATCGATCAGTCTTATGCCGTTGCTTCCGTTGGCATCAAAGGTGATGTTCGTGAAAGTGGGATTCGAAAAGAAGCTCATTGCCAGAGGGTCCTCAACAGATGATTGAATGAAAACGTTGTCGACGTTCGGAGCGCTGTCGCCGCTGAACCAGAGGCCAAACCTGCGGGCGTACCTGATGTTAACGTGATGAATATCCGCAGAAGCGCTTGCCCAGGTCACGGGGGCTTCATAAACGCCTCCATAGTAAAAGTCCGCGTAAGCGATCACGCTTTGAGCATCATCACTCGTTGCGGCAAACCGGATTGTATTCCATGGAGTATTTGTAGGCGTGGTCGCGTTGCCGTTGCCTTGCGTGTCATTATCCGTCGGATTGGTGGACGCGCCCGCATTGTCGTCGGCAATTGTCGTGAACACGACCCTTGCGTTCTCCTTTCCATTCACCTTCAGTGTTCCCTCCACCAGAATTCCCGTGTACGAATCAAACTTGACAACCAGGCCGGAATCCAGGGTTACTTGCGCCCCTGCGCTGATCGTAAGGTTCGTGATCACGTAGGTTACATTGTCGAAGAGTCCATCCATGTTCCGTTTACTTAGCGTGCCGGTATAATTGATCACTTCCGGTAAGACGGCTATGGCCTTCCATCCGAGACTTTGGAATGTGTTGCCCGAAAAAACGGGCGTCGATTGAATCGCAATCCGGAATGGGGCGTACGTGGTGTTTGCGATCGTGTTATTGGAAACGACCGGTGACGATGTTCCTCGTATATCGAAGCCGTTATTGACCTGGAAAAGCTCCGTATTTGAAATTGTGGGTGATGCACTGCTGATCGCCACGGCTGCATTATAGTAAAATGTCGTATACGTCCCGCCGTAGCTGGCAAAACGTATGGAGGCGTGACTGATCTGCGAGGTCGCGTCGCTGGTTTCGCCGAAATAGAAACCACCAAAATGCCCGATGCCCGGCGTTTGGTTAGTTCCGTCGTTTCTTGTATCCAGCGGATTACCAAAATTATCGTCATTGACGGAGGTGAAGACTACTTTGTCTTCCGCGGTTCCGTTGACAAGCAACTTGCCGTTTACGACAAAACTGTAACCATGCAAGCTTTTGATGACAACACCCGGGTCGATGGTCAGGATCTTGCCTGAAGGGATTGTGACCGAATTCAGCATGACATAGGTGACATTCGGAATATCGGTGAAGTCTCGTTTCACAATGGTCGCGTTTGCAGTCAGAGTTCCGCCGAGCAATCCGATTGCGTCGTACTGGTTATCGGACGTAGAAAACTGATTGTTGGAAAAAACCGGGTCGGCTTCAAAAGACATTGCCACCGGAGTACTCTGGCTCGCAGCAATCAAATTGTTGGTAAAGACAGGGTTGGAGTCGGAATTGAATACGGCGCCATATGTGCAATTCCGGAATTCCGAAGAATCGATCGAACCGGATGCGTCCGTGAAATTCACGGCCCCATAGGATGTGGTCCAACGGATATCGTTTCTTTTAAGGCTGCATTCGGCATCGTTGCTTTCATTGGTAAAATGGATCCCGTACCATGGGCCATTTACCGGGGCGCTGTTGTTAGCGTCGTCATTGGTGTCACCCCCGAGATTGTCATCATATATGGAGGTGAAGTAGATCTCCTCCCCGACCGCAGCCTCAGCCTTCAGTAAGCCTTTCACGGTCAGGCTGGTGTACGGGTTCATTTTTATGATGTTCCCGGAAGCAATGGTCAGGGAGCCCGCCGCCGTCACTTCAGCGCTGCTGTAGAACAGGTATGGAATACCGGGGTTGTTGAACGTCGTTGCTGTGGCGATGGAAGTGAAGCCGGCATATACCGCATCATATTTGTTGTTGGTAAAATCATTGGATCCGGAAAACGTCAGGGCGATACCGGCCTGATTCAGATAAATCGGATAGTTCGTATTCAGGAAATTACAATCGGTCAGCGAAACTGCACCGGATGTGCCGAGCCAGAGCGCATTACCGGTCGAAGACTGTATCGTCACATTAGAAAACGTCGCGGCTGCCGATTCGAGCAATCCGGCTTCATTTGAATTATTATCACCGGTTAGGGTCAGGTTACTGATCGAGTTGGATGAGCTGCCGTAAAACCGCAGGCTGTTGTAATCCCCTCCTTTTCCCATGCTCGCCATCGTGCCGCCATTAATGGTCAGGTTGCCATTTCCATAGGATTCGATGCCGTGCTGGCTGAAATTCGAGAACGAACAGCTTGTAAACGATGCTGTCCCCCGCTCGAGCTTGACAGATTGAAAATAGAGAAACTGGCAGTTTGTAAAATTACCCGTCCCATTCAAGCTGCCTGTAGTCGTTCCAATCTTCAATGTTCCGATCGTTCCCGCAGTCGGCGATGCATTAGACGCCGTAAACGTCGCACCGGTGGCATTCACTGTTCCATTCACCGTCATACTGATATTGTCATTGAATTTGACAATGACATCCTGGTCGATGGTCAGTGTCACGCCGGTGCTCACGGTAATATTCGACGTGACGGTGTAGGGGCTGCCTGCAAGAGTCCATGTGGCGTTTGAACCGATGGTGCCGCCGACATTTGTTTGGGAAAGGGCCTGAAGTGCGCAAAAACAGATCAGGAAGAATGGTAAAATCCTCTTCATGGGGTTTATTTAAAGATTACAACTGTATAGCTAGTACACGCAAGAACGGCACTGGGCAGAGGGCCTACAATACCCGACAGTGGGTATTTTGGCGATCCGGAAAGCATTTGGAAGTGTAAAAACGACACATTCGCGTCACCCGATTGCTATGCGCGAAAACAGCCGGTCAGCAAAAAAATAAGGCTAGCGCCTAATAAATCGGTATGCAGAAAGTCCCAGCCTTGTGATTTGACGGGATGTTATCGCAGCGAGACAGGCTTGTCTTTGACCACGATCTCAATCGGCTCACCCGATTCGAGCCTGGTTTCGACGCCATCACTGCTCACACGGATTTTGATGACCCTCTCCCTGAATTCAAGGCGGAACGAATAGGATTTCCACTTATCGGGAAGAAAAGGAGAAAAATGAAGCTTCCCTTCGCGGATCCGCATGCCCCCGAAACCTTTCACTACGCTCATCCAAGTTCCGGCCATGCTGGTGATGTGAAGACCGTCCTCCGTGTCGTTGTTGTAGTCGTCGAGATCGAGTCTGGCCGTACGCAAATAAAGCTCATAAGCTTTTTGCATGTACCCGAGCTGCGAAGCGAGGATCACGTGCACACAAGGTGAAAGCGAAGACTCGTGCACAGTCATCGGCTCGTAGAAATCGAAGTTCTTTCGAATCGTTTCCTGGTCGTAGTTGTCCTCAAAGA
>DASPNN010000438.1:0-2276 GCA_035626495.1 Chryseosolibacter sp. | reverse complement strand
GATGTGAGCGCGCACCTCACGGCGCCACGTTAGGATGTGATCAACGTGCGGCAAGTGAAGACACAAAGGAAAGTGTTTTCTTCGTAAATTCTGGGATGGGTGCCTATAACGATTGGTGTGGGTGAGGGACTGCTGTGAGATTTTTTACCACGAAGGCACGGTTTATTTTTTGCGATGTGAGCGCGCACCTCACGGCGCCACGTTAGGATGTGATCAACGTGCGGCAAGTGAAGACACAAAGGAAAGTGTTTTCTTCGTAAATTCTGGGATGGGAGCTATAACATTTGCTGTGAGTGAGGGACTACTGTGAGATTTTTTACCACGAAGGCACGGTTTATTTTTTTTGGTGCGCTGGTCAATGTGCGCCTCGTCGGGCCACGTCAGCCGGTTATCATCGGGCAGCAAGTCAAGACACAAAGGAAAGTGTTTTCTTCGTAAATTCTGGGATGGATGCCTATAACGATTGGTGTGGGTGAGAGACTGCTGTGAGATTTTTTACCACGAAGGCACGGTTTATTTTTTCTTTGCGATGTGAGCGCGCACCGCACGGCGCCACGTTAGGATGTGATCAACGTGCGGCAAGTGAAGACACAAAGGAAAGGACCGGCCCTCGCACATCCTGCGATGACTACACCCTCGGTAAAAGCGAACGTTGAAAAAGGTATGAGCAAAAGAATATAGTTCCGCCTGCCTCCGTAGTAACCCCTTAAACTCACGCGTCTGAAACTATCGAATACGATTGAAACCCTTTGAATTCACGGCTCTTATTCGTTTCTTGCGGGTTACCGTTCCGGCCAAATTTGAAAAACTCTTCCTACTCTCGCTCCTTGCACAATGGCAATTAAAGCATACAGGCATCTTTTTCTGGCGTTCCTGACCATCGGATCAGTTTCATTTGGCGGTTATATGGCGCTCATTTCAATGATTCGGGAAAAACTGGTGAAACGCGACCAGCTATTGGACGACAACAGGATGTCGGAGGCGATTGCGCTCGCTTCGTTCTTGCCAGGGCCGGTTGCGGTCAATGTCGTTGCCTTTGCAGGTTACACGATCGCCGGAATTGCCGGGGCGGTCATTTCGATTGTTGCGGTATTGATACCTTCTTTTTTAGCCGTACTCGCGCTTTCGATCCTGTACTTTGAATATGAGTCGAAGCTTGATTTCGATTCGATCATGGTTGGAATAACACCGGTGATCATCGGTATCATCTTTTCAGTGGCCGTCACCATGGCGCGGAAGAATTGTAAAACCGTCGTCGAAGCAGCGATTGCCGTTGTCGGCCTGATCGTCCTTTTTTTCCTCCCGGGCTACTGGCCGGTCATTCTCGTTCTGGTGGCTGCGGGGCTGTTCGGAATATTTTATTACAATCAGGATCCTGACCCGCAAGATGGAACCGGTGTCGCCGGAAAAACAAAATATGCGTGGGTGGTGCTTCCAGTCATCGCCATCTTGCTGGTTGTTCGCTATGCATTTCCAGAAAATATCAATGTAAAATTGTTCGGTGAATTTTCAGCGGTCAGCCTTACCCTGTTCGGCGGAGGTTATGTGATGGTGCCTGTTTTACAGAGTTTGCTCGTCGAACAACTCCAATGGCTTAGCAAGGATGAATTCATTTTCGGCATTTCCATCGGACAAGTAACGCCGGGCCCGATCTTGATAAGCGCGGCGTTTTTTGGCTACAAAATGAATGGAATCATCGGGTCCGTGATTGCGACGCTGGGAATTTTTATCCCTTCTTCAATTTTAATGATCGCCGCGTCGCGATTTTATATGCAGCTGAAGGATAATCGCGGGATGAAGGCAGCGCTTGCGGGTATAAGACCGGCAGTGACGGGACTGATATTCTATTCGGGCTTTTCTCTCTTTTTTGGTCAGGTTAAGAACAATAACATTTGGTTTTCTCTGCCCCTGATCGTTCTTGCATTTCTTTCTATTTTTAGGTTTAATGTCAGTCCCGTCATAGTCGTCATTGCCGGCGGCGTGTTGGGGTTTCTGGTGAATGGTATGTTGTAAATGGTCAATTAGGAAATAATGTCGAAAAGTATTTTGCCGATACAATTTGTCGGGACACAGCGGTCGGGCTCGAATTTACTCCGGGTGATGCTCAATCAATTTCCTGAGATTTCGGCGCCTCACCCGCCGCATATTTTGAAAACATTTTTTCCGATCCTTCCCATCTATGGTGACCTGGAAGACGACGCGAACTTCAAGACGCTGGTGATCGACATTTGCGAATGGGTAAATGTCAACCCCGTTCCGTGGGATCATTTTCACCT
>DASPNN010000437.1:0-2458 GCA_035626495.1 Chryseosolibacter sp. | reverse complement strand
GGCTGTTCCAGTCATAAGCCCCGAATGTTGTCCAGGCTGTAACCGCTTTTACCGGTACGCCTTCTGTAAGGGCCTCGCAAGAGGCATTCCAGATTTCCTTAAGCCACCGCATTTGCTCTTCACGCGTGCATGCCAGATGTGCTTCTGTGATGGCCATTGGCAATCCAAAACGGGTCCACGCTTCACGCAAAAGCACTGGAAGTCCTTGTGATCTGCCGGCCCTGACGGCTTCAGTATCAACATATCGGTCAATTCCGTTTCCTCCGACAATCGACGCGGGGTATGACTCGCAGCCCTCGTCCAGAAATCTTTCAGACGTTACATAATAATTAAGACCCAAAACGTCGGGCGGGCACGTATTGTCGGAAAAAAATCTGAGCTCCGACTCGTCAAGCCCGAGGTGGATTAGATACGACCACAGTGGATGCGACTCAATAAGCTTGCCGCAAAGCAAATCGAACGTCAGCCAGCGGCGATGATTTTCGAAGTCGGCCTGGTACTGTAAGATGGTCCTGCTGTGTGTTTTACCAAGATCCTCGGTCTGGATCAGTTTTGCGTCCGGATTAATGCTGCGGATTGCCTTCATGGCCAGCACAACGCCTTTCACCTGATTGAATAAAATCCTGACAAAGCTCAAGGGGCTTTTATGGTGCGGGTACCAGAACCCATACAGCCCGCTGAAGCGCGCCGTGGTCAATGGTTCGTTTATGGGCGTATAATATTGCATGTCCGGAAACTCCTTCGCAACGGCCAGGGCATACGCGGCAAATTTTTCCGGGAACCAGGGATCGATCAGGCTGGTGTGCCGTGGGCCGCTTCCGTGATGAAGAAGGCCTATGATCGGTTTTATTTTCGCGTCCTTCAAGAACGTGAGCTCGCGATGTGCGTGATGCCAGTCGATCACACCATTTTCCTCCGGCTGATGATGTTCCCACAAAACGGGATACCGTAGCGCCTTAATATCCAGATCCGCAAGACGTCTAAGGTCATCCTCCCGCGTATAATGCCCGCAGTCTGCTAATTGATCGCGGTAATAATCACCAACGCGGTTGATCGTGCACTCCATCCCTGCCCACAACTCAGGCTTACACATTGCTGAATTGATGACCATTGGCATGAGTAGATTTAACTTGAGAAACCGCTAGCTTTTTGAAAAGCGTAAGTGACTGCGCAACCACCTGGTCCATATTGTAATAGCGATAGGAGGCCAACCTTCCAGTGAAAAAGGTATCAGGTTCAGCTTCCGCCAGCATTTGGTATTGTTTATACAAGTGAGCGTTCTCCGGTCTCGGCACCGGATAATACGGATCGCCTTCTGCCGTAGGGAATTCGTAGACGACAGATGTTTTCGGATGACGTTGTCCCGTTAAGTATTTAAATTCCGTAATGCGAGTATATGCGTGCTCATTCGGGTAATTTACTGTACCCGTAGATTGAAAATGTTCCATATCATACGTCTCAAACCGAAAGTCGATGGAGCGATAAGGCAGCCTGCCATAGCAGTAGTCAAAGTAATAGTCAACAGGACCTGTGTAGATCATTTTTTCAAAGGGGATTTCGGCGACAATCTCCTTGTAGTCGACATTCAACATCACTTTGATATTAGGATGGTCGAGCATGTTTTCAAACATCTTTGTATAGCCGCGTGCGGGCATGCATTGGTACGTGTCCGTGAAATACCGGTTGTCCTTATTACTGCGTGTCGGAATCCGCGCAGCCACGGAGGCATCCAGTTCGGACGGGTCGAGTCCCCATTGCTTACGTGTATAACCTTTGAAAAATTTTTCGTACAGCTCTTTCCCGACCTTACTCACTACGGCGTCTTCCGAAGTAACTATCCGCGCTTTTTGAACGGCTCTCGCTTGTAAAAAATTTTCAACTTCGTCCGAACACAGGTTCAGCCCATACAGGCTGTTGATCGTGTTCAGGTTGATTGGAATGGGAACAAGCATTCCATCTACACTTGCGAGCACACGGTGTTCATACGACCGCCATTCTGTGAAGTGGCTGAGGTATTTATATACCTCGGCACTATTGGTGTGAAATATGTGCGGTCCGTACAAATGCACAAGGATGCCGTCGGCGTTGTAAAAATCATATGTGTTACCGGCAATATGCTTCCGTTTGTCAACGATGAGCACTTTTTTATTTGCCTGTGTGGCGAGTCGCTCTGCCATTACCGCCCCTGCCAGGCCGGCACCAACAACTAGGTAGTCAAACATGCGCTTGTATTTTTATTTTTAAATAATGTTTTTGATTTTAATGCTTCGGCGATGATCGCCATCATCCGGCTCCAGGTTTCGTCCCATGACATACCTGCGAGGTGCTTATCGACAGCCGACAGCCATTCGGCTCCCGCCTGCGATGACAACAATCTCTCAGCCTTTACTACGAAGTCTTCCGGAGTATCCGCTATCTCCACCAGGCCATGGTTGCCATAGTCATTTACCACATCGGA
>DASPNN010000436.1:0-9872 GCA_035626495.1 Chryseosolibacter sp. | reverse complement strand
CCATCGGCGTCTCTGGGATGGCGAATTTCTGAAGAAATGTTCATGGCCGGCGCCGGTTTTGTTTCCGACCTGAAGCTGCGTATGAGCGCGGGAACACTCGGCAACGTGTTGCCACTTGGCCTGTACCAGACTGTGCCCGCCCTCGATGTACGTAACTACGTGCTGAACCAGGTTCCCGTACCAGGTTATTCATTATCGGCAGCAACAAACCCGAACATCAAATGGGAAACCACCACGAAGAAAAACATCGGTCTCGATGCTGCGTTCTTCAACGATCAACTCTACACGACGATCGACTACTTCGTCGAAAATACTTACGACCTTCTTTTTAATGAGAACATTCCCTCGTCCACCGGACTGGTAGGCGCGCCGCCGATCAACGCAGGTGAGATCAAAAACTCGGGGATCGAAGCCATCATCGGGGTGAGAAAAAATACCGGCGACTGGTGGTATGATGTGAACGTCAACCTGACGCACGCGAAGAACGAAGTAATCGATATCGGCGACCGGGATCTTCGCGACCAGGGTACGGTGAACGGTTATCCTTTGCGCTCCTTCTTCGGCTATACGTCGAACGGATTGATCCGCTCGGAAGCCGACCTCGATCAGCCGCAGCTGGCCGGCAAGCAGGTGGGTGACATCTGGCTCCGGGATATCGATGGCTATGACGATAACGGCAATCTCACCGGTGAGCCCGACGGACTCGTGAACGCCGCCGACCGGACCCTCATCGGCAAGAAATATCCGGACCTGTATTATGGAGTGGTTGGTTCCGTCGGGTTCAAGAAGCTGACCTTGCAAGTCCAGCTGCAAGGCGTGCAGGGCGTTGACAAAAATATACTCGGCGGCGGACAGGGCGTGTATCACTATTACACAGCTTGGGCGATGAATTCGAGCACACTGGTACTGGATCGCTTTCATGCCACCGATAATCCGAACGGCCAGATGCCGCGTGTCGCGATTGGCGATAGCGGCAAGAACCGCGGGGTCTTTTCAGATTTCTGGCTCGACGACGCCTCGTACCTGCGCATCAAGAACGTGAACGTCAACTATGACTTTACCAGCCTGGTGAAATCCATCAACATGAAAAATCTGAATGTGTATTTCAGCGTCGACAACCTGCATACATTCACAAGCTTCAGAGGCGCCGATGTTGATTCAAGCGACTCGGATCCGAATACCGTTGTACCACAGCCAAGAACATTCACGCTCGGGCTGAGATCCACTTTCTGACGAGAAACAGGAATTACTTAACATCAAGGAAATGAAAAAAGTATTTAAATATTTATCCATCGTTGGCCTGACCCTGGCGTCGGCCTCGTGCGGTGAGGAATTCATCGACCGTTATCCGTTGGACCGGCCGAACCCGGCAAACTTTTTTATTGACGACGTCTCGGCACGGCAGGCCGTCAACGCCGCTTATCAGCCGTGGACGCGCAATGCGGACATGTTCCAGCGTGATGCCATCATTGTCTGGGATGCGATGACGGACGACAGCTACTGGCGCCCTTCGCGCGGCCCGTCCATCGCACAGGAAAGGTGGGACATCACCGCCACCCATGGTGCGATCAACAACTATTGGGAGCTCGCCTTCCAGAGCATCAACAACGCGAACTTCGCCATTCAGGGTATCCCGATGTCATCGGACCCGAACTTTACTGAGGAGGAAAAGCTGCCTTACATCGCCGAAGCCCGTTTCATGCGCGGTTTTGCTTACCTGTTCCTGGTGAGCTTTTTCGGCGACGTACCCCTGATCGACAAACCATTGTCCACCTTCGAGGAATATCATCAGGCGCGCGTGGCGAAGAGCGAGGTCTTCGACCAGATCATCGCAGACTTCGAATTCGCGAAACAAAACCTGCCGGATGAACAACCTGGCGCCGAAGGGGCGGCGGTAAAGGCCACCGCAGCGGCGTACCTGGCCAAGGCATATTTATATAGTGAAGACTGGGCGAATACAGCGACAGCCGCCGTCGATGCGATCGCAATTGCTCAAAGTACCGGTTTTGCGCTGGTGAGCGATTACCTGTCGATCTGGGACCACGCCAATGAAGGGAACCCGGAACTGCTGTTTTATATTTCCTATGCCCACAACTCCGAGCAGTTCGGACAGAACATGACCATTCAGCGTATATCCAGATCGTTGCCCCCGCAGCTGCGTTACATCTATGGCGCCGGTGATGGCTGGGGTTATGCGCTGCCTCAAAGGGATTTATACGACGCATTCGAGTCCGAGGATCCACGCCGTGGCTACACGCTCTTTGCACCCGGTGATGTGTTCGGTATTTACAACCAGGCGGCGCCTTTCACCTACACACACGAGCGTTACGACGAAACAGGAAAGATCGTCAAGAACACCGTAACCTATAACAACGGTGACCCGGTCACCTACGACTATCGATGGTCAGAAACCGGGTTGAACGTCCGGAAGATGATCATGAACATGGAGGGCATCACGAATGTGCGGTGGGCCGGACAGGATGTGCCGTTGATGCGGATGGCGGACCTCTACCTGATGGCCGCCGAAGCGTATGCGCGTCAGGGCAACCCGCTCGCTCTTACCTATGTCAACGCCGTGCGTGCGCGCCCGTCTGTGAACATGCCACCCCGCGTGGTGGGCGATGGCAGGCCGGGTTCCGCTTCACTGCTCGACATTGTCAAGCACGAAAGGCGCGTGGAGCTGGCGATGGAAGGTATCCGCTTGTTTGACCTGCTCCGCTGGGGAGAACTCAAGACGGTCTTCGGAGACGGCACGAAAGTCAAACGCCATTTCTATTCCGACTATGTGACCCGGGACAAGTTCGACAACCCGCTCTCCTACCTGAACAACATCCTGGATCCGGTTTTGTTCCCGATCCCGCAAGCCGAGCTGGATGCCAATCAGGCGATCAACGTCAACAATCCCGGTTGGGATTGACATTCGTACAACAATAACCAATGATCACGAACTCCTGGCTGGTTAACGGCCGGGAGTTTTTGTTTCAGAGCGGGAAACGTCCGAGTTGTTAGTTAGAAGGGAGTAGTTAGTGGGAGTATTCGGTAGGGAGTAATTAGTGGTGACAAGGGCTGCGGTTTGTGGTTTGTAGGGGCGTGGTCAGTGGGGAGAGTGGCGGGTGGGTAATTACTGGTAGTGTTCAGTTGTGAATATTAAGGGTTGGCCAGACCCGATGCCCCGCAGCTAGCGCGGAAGTTACTTCCAGACCTGAATTTGACTACTTGCCGTACGGGCGGTTTCGTTCGGAATCCGAACTCATTTTTATCCATCCCATCTGGCGACAAAGCATCCGGAATGCAGCACAGGAAGATTTGGAGGAATACAATTCCCCCGGGTAATTAGTGTAATGCATGGAAAGGCACAACTGGCCAAGTCGTCTATACAAATGCCCAGATCGTAAATACAATTGGGCGCCCCCGTGCATCGGTAGAAATGATGACATAATCAGCCCAGGTCGTTTATACATTCGGCCAAGTCGTTCATAAGATCGGCTAGATGATAAATACAAGTGGCCAACTCGGTGCAGCATCGGTAGAAAGGTTTACACAATCAGCCCAGGTCGCTTATACATTCGGCCAGGTGGTGATTACAATTGTCCGACCCGTTGTATTGGTAAAAGAAGTTGCATAATCGGCTCAGGTCGCTTATACAATAAGCCAAGTGGTGAATACAATTGTGCAACCCAGTGGAGGCTTCGTAGAAGAAGTTGCAAAATCGCGCCGAGTCGCTCATGCAATCGATCAGGGGCTGAATACACTTCTGCGCGGATCTCGCAAAGCCCGCAAGCCAGCGCGGCTCAGGGTGAAAATCGCAGGCACGGAACTCCGCACCTGCGATAGCCTATTTAACTAACTAACCCAATTAATACCCCGGGTTCTGCAGCCACACATCCTGCATGATGTCCATCTGTGATTGCGGGATCGGCCACAGGTAATTTGTCATCGTGAAAGCCCGCTTTACAGTTGCGCCGTTGCCAGGGATGTTAGGCAAAATCTCATGCGCGATTCCCCAACGGATCAGGTCATTGTAACGCAGGCCCTCGAATGCAAGCTCGACCCGGCGCTCATTGCGGATATTATCGCGGGTAAGCACAGCCACCGGTGGCATCTCCACACCCGGGCGCTGCCGAACGGCGTTCAGGGCAGCCAATGCTGTCGGATCCGTACCCTGGCCACTTTCAAACATCGCTTCCGCATAAGAGAGCAACAACTCTGCATACCGCATCTTGACAATGTGCTGGTCGCTTATGTTTCCGCGCGCTTCGACCAGGTTCGGGTTGATCCATTTCTTGAACGCAAGCTTTGTAAACGGGACACCGCTCTCAGACAGTCTTCCGGCCGCCTTTGTTGTGAAAATTCCATCGACGTGATTCACCCATGGATCCCCTTCCTGGAATATCGTCATTCTCAAGCGGGGGTCCTTTTCACCAGTTGCCGGGTCTTTCACCTCGTACGCATTTCTCAGCTGTGTGGTTGGGAAAAACGACATGCGGCTCCCAACATACTGATCGAGCTGGTGAGCGTCGGCGGGTGCCTGGTACTGAACTGAGAACATGATCTCCTTGTTCCCTTTCTGATCGCCAAAGAAAATTCCGGCGTAGTTGGAAGAAAGTCTGAAAGGGTTCGCCGGGTCGCCAATGAGCGTCCATGCCGCGTCAGCCGCGTCCTCCCACCGCTGGTTGTTCATCAGGACGCGAACTTTCAAAAGGATAGCGCTTCCACGGACAGCATGTCCATCCGTAAAGTTGACGTTCGGCAATCCTGCGATGGCAACATCAAGGTCTTGCAATATCTGCTCGACCACCGTGGCTTTTGCCACCCGCGGCTGAGTTTTTAGGGCATCCACATCTTCGATTTTGGGAAAGCTGATCAACAAGGGCACATCTCCATAAAACTGGACCAGTTCATTGTAGAAATAAGCGCGGTTGAACAATGCCTCGCCGCGGTATTTATCATAGTTCGCCTGGGTCATGACGCTTTTTGCCTGGTCCACGTTATCCAGGAAAAAGTTGCACTGTGCGATTCCGTCATAACAGATCTCCCAAATGTCCTGGACGGCGCCACCGGTTTGCGGGTTGATCCCGCCATGCATGATGCCCTGGATGTTAAAATATCCCGAACGTGAAATCGCGTTGTCCGACAGGCATTCGATCGCGAAGGAAACGCCGTTCGAACCGGGCACAGAGCCTGCAAGGTTTGTGCGATATTGTGTATAGGTCGCGGCGAGCGCCGACTGGGCATCCTTTTCCGTTTTCCAGAAGACGTCCGAGTTCAGGTTCGACAGGGGCTGACGGTCGGTCAGGTCGTCACAGGACGAAACCATAATCCCGAAGGCAGCCAGGCATATCGTTATAATGTTCTTTTTCATTGTTATTGGCATTTAGAAAATAACTCTTGCTCCCAGTGAATAGATCGTAGCCTGCGGATAAATGGCGGCACGTGCGGATCCTGAAGCGGTCCTTTCAGGATCCAGACCCTGGAAAAATTTTGTCTTCGTGTACAGGTTGTCGGCAGCGGCGAACACGCGGAAGGTCTGCATTTTCATCTTGTTTGCCCACGCTACCGGGAGCGTGTAGCCGACCTGGAGATTCTTGATCCGCATATAAGAAGAGTTGCCCAGCCAGAATGTCGAGACCTGGTTATTTGGCGCGTACCCATCCATAAAAATATGCGGGATTGAGTTCGAGGTGCCTTCCCCATCCCACGCGCCACGCCACCACACCGGGGGCGCTGACGCCTGCTGGAATGGAGCAACCCCCCAGCCCGTCACATAGGTTTTTCTGCCGTGCACGCCTTGCACAAATACACTCAGATCAAACTGCTTGTATTGGGTGGTGATGTTGAAGCTGTAGTTGAATTTCGGGAAGACGCCGTCCACGGGAACCTTGTCGTAAGTCAAATCAACCTGGCCATCGGGAACACCATCCGGGCCGCTGACATCGCGGTATTTGAGGGTCCCTGGCTTAGGGGGAACGCTCGTCGAATATGCTGGTACCGGACCGTTGTCGATCTCTTCCTGGTTTTGATATACGCCGTCGTTGATCAGCACATAGTATTGGTTATACGGAAGCCCTTCCTCACGCACATTCACACCACTGATTTCACGGGCGCCAAACCTGATCAACTTGTTCTGGTACGCATCGAAGTTGCCGGTGATCGTATAGCTGAAGTCGCCAATCTTGTTTCTGTGACCGAGTGTGACCTCCCAACCTTTGTTCTCGAGCTCGCCGTCGTTGATTGTCGGTTCGTCGAGTCCGACGTGATCGGGCAATTGAAGGGACCGCAGGATTCCAGTTGTGTTTTTCTTGTACCAGTCGATTGAACCAAAGACTTTTCCTTGCAGCATCTCGAAGTCAAGTCCGATATCGGCAACGGTAGTTGTTTCCCAGCGGATGTCCGTATTGACAAGCCGGCCAACTGAAAGGCCCTGAACAAGCGTCCCGTTGAAGTTGTAACTCGATGTTTCAAGGGTTCGCTGGTAGGGATAGTTACCGATGTTCTGATTGCCGAGCCGCCCCCATGATGCGCGGATCTTCAAATTGTCCACCCAGCCGATACCTGCCATGAACGTTTCTTCGCTGAGGCGCCATCCCGCGGACACCGAAGGGAAGAGGGCCCATTTGTTACCTGCCGGGAATCGCGATGAGGCGTCGTCGCGGAAGCTTGCTTCAAAGAGATATTTGTTCTTGAAGTCGTAGCTGGCGCGGCCAAAGAACGATTGTAATGCCCACTCGTACGCCGTGCCACCCGACACCATCCCGGCCTGCGGACCCGCGTCGATTTCCCATAGCTGGCTCGTTGGAAGGTCTCTGCGGAACGCGTCCACCTGATCGTTTCTATAGGTTTCCTGTTGATACCCCGCGAGCACATTCACGTGATGCGCGTTGGCAAGGGTCTTGACATAGTTCAAAGTTCCAAATAATGTATAGTGATTCTCGCGTGTGTTACGCTGGAATAACTGGTTGGCCGAGCCGATGGAACCGCTCTTGTTATGCGGGGCAAAGTACTCGTAGGTGTCGACGACCGCGAGCATCGCTTTGCCCATCTCTTCCTCGAATCGCAAAGCTCCTTTAATATCTGCCGTGAGCTCATCGATTATCTTGACGCTCACATAAGGGCTGAACAACAGGTAGGTTGCTGCAACGTCTCTTCCTCCACCCCCTTCCGCGACTGCAATCGGATTTTTATTACCTCCTTTATTCTGAAGTACAAGACCTGTAAATCTACCGCTGCCATCCGGCAATACCGGAATGCTCAGTGGCGGGGCGGCGTAGGCGGCGAGCATCTGATCTTCCGATGCATTGGCGGTCAGCAATTGAGAGGGAACGCTGCGGTCGAAAACAGTATCGTGTCTGCGGCTTCGGGCCAGGGAAAGGTTGTTGCCGAACGTTACACGGCCTCCGAGATTTGATCGGAAATTGAACTGCGCATCGTAACGGGTAAAGTCCGTGCCGAGCAGCAGACCCGTTTCGTCCAGGATCCCCAGACCCGCGTTGAATGTAGTTCCCCCTTTGCCCCCGTTAAGATTCAGAAAATGTTTGTGCATGGGCGCTGTGCGGATCAGGTAGTCTGTCCAGTCGGCGGTTGGGATCGTGTCCTGGCTGTACATGCTGATCTCCTCGTCGGTGTATTCCCACTGCGGGTTCATGCCCGTGTAATCGATCGCTTTATTGACAAGCTGCATATACTCGACAGGGTCCGTGATGCGGTCTACTTTCACCGAAGGGTTTTGAGTCGAGAATGTGTAGTTATATTCTATATTAAGGCGCCCCTCGGTTCCTTTTTTCGTCGTAACGAGTATCACCCCGTTCGCTGCGCGTGACCCGTAGATGGCGGCAGAGGCAGCATCCTTGAGGACTGAGATATCCTGAATCATGTTCGGGTTCAACAGCTCGAGCTTGCCTTCTACTCCATCGATCAGGATGAGGGGGTTGCTGCCGGCGGAACTAAAGGTCCCCTGACCGCGAATGCGGATCTGGTTGCTTTCATCTCCGGGCTGGGCGGAGTTCTGAACGATCTGAAGACCGGGCGTCCGGCCTTGCAACAGCGTGATTGTGTTCGGCGCCTGGCGCGTGATCACATCCTCAGCGGAGATCGTCGAGACCGCGGAAGTCATGCTCGTCTTCTTTTGAGTGCCGTAGCCGACCACGACGACTTCACTTAACGTGAGCACGTCGGGCACAAGGTTGATGTTAATGGCCGTCCGGTTCTGGACCGGAACCCGTTCGGTCTTGTAACCAATGAAGGAAAATACAAGGACCGCGTTGGGGTCGTTGACTGTGACGGTGTACGCACCGTCGGCATCGGTCGTGGTACCGCTTGATGTACCTTCGACGATAACGTTGACACCGGGGATCGCCTCGCCGTTGTCGGCGGAAACTTTCCCGGAGACTTGTTGCGCCAGTGACGCATTCGCCATGATCACGAAGCTCATCACGAGCCCGGCGAAAACGATCGTCCGGTTTTTACCGCAGCGTAATTTTTTGTTCATAGTTAATCAGGTTTTAGGGACTACTATCTGTCTTAGACAGACCTTTAAATCGATTGCGATCCGTACACAATTTCTCGAATTGAGAGCCGAAACAGGGGTAAAAACCATTCAATCACGGGGTGAAAACCGTTCTTTGGAAATGTTGCCGGGGCCCGGGAATTGTGTGATTAGACACGCGGAACAAACTTCATCAAAAGAAAAGGCCACCACTTTCGCGATGGCCGGTTAAACTAACCCAAAGAAATAATTCCATGTTAATAGACGTGATTTCACCAGAATACCCTCACATCATCGCAGAGATGATAAAGATCAAGCCGAGCACAAGTATGGCAAGCAGGAGCGTTTCTTTGATCGGAGGAGAGCTTGGCGTTTTCATAATCACAAAAATCTTGTCACAATATCGCTCATCCGTTAAAAGCGCACGGGTAAAAAACATTCGAAGAAGAGGTAAAAATCGTTCACGGGCTTCTCTCCGGTTATTTAACCGTTCCCGCCGCACCAAGGGGAAAATTCTTTCTAAAACAACTCAGGAAAAAACGTAGTGCACCATCATTCCGGAGATGGTGTATCATCCGGTTTGTCCACGTATTGCGATGGAGTCATGCCAAAATGGGTCCGGAACGACTTGCTAAAATATTTTGGATCGGCAAATCCAACTGTAAATGCCACTTCGGATATGCTGAGCTTTTTTTGCCGGAGGAGCATCCCCGCCTTTTTCATCCGCAAGTTCCGGATCAGGTCGATCACTGACAAACCGGTCAGCATCTTGATCTTCCGGAACAGCACGGGACGGCTCATGCCAATTTCGCGAACAAGCTTTGTCACATTAAAATCCGAATCCATGAGATTTTCCTCAAGGATGGACATCAGGCGCTGAATGAATTTCTCGTCCGGGTCCTCGACTACCTCATGCCGCGGTTCCAGGGTGACGATGCGACTGTACTTCTCCCGAAGACGCTCACGCATTGCCAACAGGTTTCTGATCTTGACGAGCAAGAGAGTATTGTGAAATGGTTTCGTCAAGTAATCATCGGCCCCGGTCTCAAGGCCTTCGACCTGGTGGTTGAGCGCACCGCGCGCAGTCAACATGATGGCGGGAATATGATTGGTGCGCTGATCGCTCTTCAATTTGGTGACCAGCTCCACCCCGTTCATCCCAGGCATCATGACATCGCATAACAAAAGGTCGGGCAATCTTTCAAACGCGACCTGCAAACCATCAATGCCGTTTGCGCTCTCCAGCACTTCATAGTGGGGGCTGAGCAGCGTGCGCAGGTATGCGCGGATTTCGTCATTGTCCTCGACCACCAGGACAATAGGTTTTTCGGCGTCACCGGGAGAATCGGGCTCAACATCGGCAACGACACCTTCGATGGACGGCTCCCCG
>DASPNN010000435.1:0-3745 GCA_035626495.1 Chryseosolibacter sp. | reverse complement strand
CTTATATCAAAGAATATTAATCTCCTATACATATGGCAGAGATCAGACCAGAAGAAGTATCAGCAATCTTACGCGAACAGCTATCTCAATCCCGCACAGATGCCGAGCTCGAAGAAGTAGGAACCGTCCTCACCGTGGGTGATGGCGTTGCCCGCATCTACGGCCTCACGCAGGCACAAGCCGGCGAGCTCATCCAGTTTGAGACGGGGCTGCGCGGCCTCGTGCTGAACCTCGAAGAAGACAACGTGGGCGCTGTATTGCTGGGTGACTATAAAGACATCCGCGAAGGCGCCACCGTGAAAAGAACCGGTCTCATCGCATCTGTAAAGGTGGGAGATGGCATGCTTGGACGCGTGGTCGACACCCTCGGGAACCCGGTCGACGGACGCGGCCCCATCAGCGGCGCCCTTTATGAAATGCCCCTGGAACGGAAAGCCCCCGGCGTAATTTTCCGTCAGCCCGTAAACGAACCGTTGCAAACCGGTATCAAGGCAATCGACGCCATGATCCCGATCGGACGTGGACAACGCGAACTCATCATCGGCGACCGCCAGACCGGAAAGACCGCCGTTGCCATCGATACAATCATCAATCAAAAAGAATTTTACGATAAAGGCCAGCCGGTCTTCTGTATTTACGTGGCCATTGGCCAGAAAGCCTCGACCGTCGCCACTGTCGCTGCCTCACTTGAGAAAGCCGGCGCGCTTGCATATACTGTAATCGTTTCTGCTTCGGCAGCCGACCCTGCGCCAATGCAATTCTTTGCGCCGTTTACCGGTGCTGCGATTGGGGAGTTTTTCCGCGACACCGGCCGCCCCGCACTCGTGATCTATGACGACCTGTCCAAGCAGGCTGTTGCGTACCGCGAAGTGTCTCTGCTGCTGAGAAGGCCTCCGGGACGTGAAGCTTATCCGGGTGATATCTTCTACCTGCACTCACGTCTGCTGGAAAGAGCTGCCAAGATCATCAACAACGACGCCATCGCCAGAAATATGAACGACCTTCCACCGAGCATCAAAGGATTGGTGAAAGGTGGAGGATCCCTGACGGCTTTGCCGATCATTGAAACCCAGGCTGGCGACGTATCGGCCTATATTCCGACGAACGTTATTTCAATCACCGACGGACAGATCTTCCTTGAAACCAACCTGTTCAACGCGGGTATCCGTCCGGCGATCAACGTGGGTATTTCTGTATCGCGTGTGGGTGGTTCTGCCCAGATCAAGTCAATGAAAAAAGTTGCCGGTACACTGAAGCTCGACCAGGCACAATACCGCGAGCTCGAGGCCTTCGCAAAATTCGGATCCGACCTCGATGCTGCGACCAAGCTTACGATCGACCGCGGAAGACGCAACACCGAGATACTCAAACAAGACCAGTATGCACCGGTCCCGGTTGAGGAGCAAGTTGCCATTATCACGGCTTCCACCCGCGGCTTCATGGATAAAGTACCGGTCAACAAGGTGAAACAGTTTGAGAAGGAATTTCTCGAGCTGCTCCGGCTGACGCACCGTAACGTGCTGGATAACTTCCGCGCCGGCAAGTTTGATGACGCCGATGTGGCAATTGTGAAAAAAGTTGCAAACGACCTCGCTACTAAATATTAAGAGGTTCGATCCGAATTCAGCACAGCGACAAGGATAACTGACCATGCCAAGCTTAAAAGAAGTTAAAAGCCGGATCAACACAACGATCTCTACCCAGCAGATCACCAAGGCCATGAAAATGGTTTCGGCTGCGAAACTGCGGCGAGCCCAGGACCGCATTACGCAAATGCGCCCGTTTGCCCAAAAATTGAATGGCATTCTTAAAAATCTTTCGTCTGCCCAGACCTCTGGCGACAACGACAACTGGTACAGTGTCGTACGTCCGGAAAATAAGATCCTGATCATTACCATCAGCTCCGACCGCGGACTATGCGGATCGTTCAATAGCAACGTTTTCAAAAGTGTTAACAGGCTGATCGAAGACAACTATGCGCAGCAATTTCGCAAGGGGGACGTGACCGTGCTGTCGATCGGCAAGAAATCTGCCGACTATTTCGGAAAGCGCAAATGCAACCTGATCAGCGATTATGCGCTCATGTACAGCTCGCTGTCCTTCGAGAATGTGTCGGCTGCGGCTGAGTTCGTGATGCAGGCGTTTCGCGAAGGAAAGTTTGACAAAGTAATCCTGGTCTACAACGAATTCAAAAACGTCGCCACCCAGATCCTGCGCACCGAGCAATATCTTCCGATTGTACCGCCCGCTGCAGATACGACCGCGAAGAGCGCCCAGATCGACTATATTTATCAGCCCGACCAGGATCAAATTTTCTCAGGTTTGATTCCGAAATCGCTGAAGATTCAGCTTTATAAAGCTATACTGGATTCGAATGCCGCCGAGCACGGTGCCAGGATGACGGCGATGGATAAAGCCACCGAGAACGCCGGCGAGCTTCTCAAGGAACTGAAGCTGACTTACAACCGAACGCGTCAGGCGGCCATTACAAAAGAGATCCTCGAGATTGTCGGTGGTGCGGAAGCATTGAAAGCATCATAACAAACCGAATGAGATATTAAGAAAGGTCTCTCGAACGGGAGACTTTTTTTATTTCCATGAATTTATATCGGATTTACCGGCTGGTGAATATTTTGAGCCTTGACGTCGTAGCCGGGGCTGTAGCCACCGCGTTGCTTTTTGCCAGGGTATTCGAAGTAACGATCCTACCATATGGACTGGGTGCCCTGGCATTGTCCGTTTGGATCATCTACACGGCCGATCACCTTTGGGATGCCTGGCGTATCCGGGGCCACGCTTCCTCGGCGCGCCACCGCTTTCATCAGGTTCACTTCAAGCGGCTCGCGATCCTGTTAATGATCGCGGCCATTGCCGACATGGTCCTTATCTTTTTCATCCGACCGCCCGTATTTCGCGGAGGGGTTATTCTGCTGCTGTTCACAGGGGTGTATCTCATCGTACAACCGCGCCTGCCATTTTTGAAAGAAGCCTTCGTTGCATGCCTTTATGCGTTGGGCGTGTTGCTGCCTTCCGTGGCGGTTACTGCAAAGGAATTTACCACGTCCCATGTGATTCTTGCTATTAATTTTTTTCTCGTATGTCTTTTGAACCTCTATATTTTTTCGTGGTTTGACACCGAGCGCGATGTGCAGGATAGGCTCGGGTCATTCGTCACCAGGTTCGGCAGGCAAACAACTTCGTCGGTGATCTATTGTTTGTTTGCTTTTGCGTGCGCATTTTCGGCGATCCTGCTTTTTCTGGACAACCTTGGCCTTGCACCGCTTTACCTTATCGTCATGGCAGCCGCGTTGATGGCGATCTTCATGAACCCAGGCTATTTTGGAAGCCATGACCGGTATCGCTTGTGGGGCGATGCTGTATTCCTGCTGCCAATAATCGATGCGCTATGGAACGGCTGAACGGCTTTAATGCCATCGCCGCGTGGTATGACAGGCTGGCGTCGTTGATCTTCGGCCCGTCGATCCGGTATGCGCAGCTCCATTTTAATAACCGGATCCCTGTTGCCGGGAAAATTTTGGTGCTGGGCGGCGGCACGGGCTGGCATGCTGCTGAAATCATGCAGGGCAGAAAGCTGCGCATGGTTTACCTAGACGCCTCGGAAAAAATGATCTCAATCGCACGTCAAAAGCTCGAACCGATGGGCAGTGTCCGTTTCGTGCACGGCACCCAGTCATCACTTCGGGATGACCATTACGATGTAATCATCGCCAACTTTTACCTCGAC
>DASPNN010000434.1:0-3275 GCA_035626495.1 Chryseosolibacter sp. | reverse complement strand
AAGCGAAACCGGCAACTCGAGCGTTCCCTCCTTGACTGTATAAATGGGGATCGTTACGTCCGGGATGCCAGTATGCAAATTGACGGGATGGTCGGTAAACTTTCCCAATGAGGCTGCGTTGGGCGAAGCGATCGAGACACGTGGATAGTTATTATTGTTGTTGGTTTGTGAGATTGACGGCACTGCCGCCAACAGCATCAGCAAAAGGATCGCGTGCGCATAGATTCCCTTTTCCTTTCGATTAAGCGCGTAACGCACTGGTGACTCAATGGTAGCAAGGAGTTTCATCACATGTAATAATTAGGTTCTTGAATAAATAGGACGGTGCAACGGAGACTGAAAAAACACTGAGACAATAGATGTAACTGAACAAATCTCCGCAAGAAATTACGGACAGACAGGGATCGTCCGGACAGAAAGTTCCTCTGCAGGTCAAGGTCAGGTCTTTTTTTAGTTCGGCAATTATAGACAAAAGTTGTTGTCTCATATTCGTGTTGTGACATTTTTTAAGAAAATCACTGCCGCAGGAATCTTTGATCGCACGGGATTCGGTAAGTTTAGTGTCACATTCCGAACCCTACGTCCACGGGCCGCGTTGCATCCCTCTTCCAACACTTGATGTACCACCCCACTGAGTGCAAAGTCGACGGCTTCCCGAACATCAAGTGGTTGAAGATTTTTATTCAAATCCCCCGATTGCGTATCCGTGGTGTAACAATGATGGGGATACATAAAAATGTATGGGGCACGGTGAAAGGCGGATACTGATTTCGCTGTGCCAACCGCGTGTTGACAATCGCTTACAACCCTCCCGCTGCGAAGAAAAAAAAGAGACTCGGCTGCTCCGGCATAGAGGTTTGAATTCGCGCCGGAGACAACACGAGGAGAGGGTAATATAATGAGGCTGAAGATCGTATGAGTTTTCCCGGGAGTGCCGGCTCCCGCGTTGGCTAACCAGATATTTGCAAACGAAAGCGCGACGATTGACGCGGCCACCATTCCTGCGCACGAGGCACTGCCAGGTAGAGGCATTTTGAACACACGGTCTCGTCCGAATGCTTTGCAAACACCGTGCAGGTTGAGAGGCATTTGTTTTGGTTAGGTTATAGCAAGTGTCTACTCCCTTAGTTCCCGGATCACAAAAAGGTCATCACATCAAAAAAAATATTTCAACAATAATTTTTCGCCTAACGATTGATAGGGGGCCAGTTGTAATTTTGTAGGGTAAACGCGATCTGGCTATCTTTGCCGGTTATTTAGGAGTAAGTACGCATCTGACTATTGCAATCCCGGTGAAGTGAAGGTATCCGATCAAGATTTGATTCATCAGCTTTTATCAAACGACCCGGCTACAGCCGAGAAGGCGTGGCAACATGTTTACAAGAGGTATTATCCGTCAATCAAAGCGCTAGTGTTGAAATTGCGTGGGGCGGACCAGGACGCGATTGATATATTTCAGGATACCCTGGTCATATTCCACAGGAATATCCGTGCAGGAGCTTTTAAAGGGGGAGCAACCTTGAAGACATATATTTACAGCATTGCCAGAAACCTGTGGCTAAGACAATATCAAAAAATGCAAAAGAATGCGGGCGTCGAGGCAGTCGCCTACGAAACGGCTACCGAAGACTTGGACTATATCCGTAACGCGGATATTGTATCCGCCCTCATGGACCAGCTGAAAGATGACTGTAAAAAGATCCTGATTGAATATTACTACAACAACCGATCAATGGCGGAATTGCAGGAAATATTCACTCTTAGCAGCATCCAGGCAGCGAAAAACAAAAAATGGCGATGCCTGGGATATCTTGTAAAATTGCTGAAGGAAAAAACTGAGCACGATGTGAAAATGCTTGAAACATGAATGTCAGCGACAACGACATTGAAATGATCGACAGGTATCTGGCGGACGATCTCGATCCATCGGAAAAAGAACTTTTTGAAAGAAGGCTGTCGGAAAACAGTCTGCTTCGGTCACATTTGGGTGTGGTGAAACAGGCCATCGAGGGCATCCAGGCAAATGCCGACCGTGACCGAATACGCAACCTTCATCGAACTTACGCTACGCAGGAAACAACCCGGCAGCGATTCAGATACATCTCCGGGATTGCCGCCTCACTCCTCATCCTGGCCGTGTCAACATTTCTCGTCCTGCGGAATCAGGCGCACAAAGCCGAAGCGTACCGTGCCTATTTTACACCTTATCCCTCCCCCATCCATGTGCGCGGCGCAACACGAAATGACCACCCTGAAGCAATCAAATTTTATGACCGACAACAATTCGAAGCTGCTATTCAGGCCTTTAATCGTGTTCCGGTGGATCGTCGCACCAATGAAATGAAATTTTACCACGCTGTCAGCTTCCTTGGAAACGGTCAGCCGGCCGGCGCTCTCCCGATTCTCGAGGAGCTGCAGTCAGATCCTGAAAGCTATGCGGAACCGGTTCGCTGGTACCTCGCATTGTCCTACCTTCAGCTGGACCAGGACGAACAGGCGAAGACACTTCTCCTGCAAATCGACCAAGGCGAATTTGAGTACGACCGCGCCCAGGAAATTCTCTCGCGGCTACGATAAGTCCGGCGCGGCAACAAGTCGTCTTGTTTTTCGGAAACGAAGCCAGATTGCAAAGAGAATGAGCGCGATCGCTATCACTGCATAAAATATTTTGGCCGTGGATGATTGGAGCGAAATCGGAGACCGGTCACCAACAACCACGAAGCTTGACCACAACCCCGGGCTCTGCCGGATTGCGTCTGCCTGCATTAAGAAGTCGAGTTTTGCCTGCCTGAGGGCTTCGGCCTTGTCCATACCCTGCGCGAGATTCGCGTAAAAGAGACGCATCAACTCGGAGGTCGCCTGGTCATCGGCAACCCAGTGACTCATTACGATGGAGGGACACCCGGCAAAGGTAAATGCGTGGGCAAGGCTCATGATGCCTTCGCCACTGTGAAATTTGCCATACCCCGTCTCGCATGCGCTTAATACGACCAGCTGCGCAGGCAACTCAAGATTGTAAAGCTCATGGGCGTTCAGAAAATTATCCTCCGTCGTATCGTTGTCAAAAGAAAACGCCAGGCGGGAGTACATGGGGCGGTCGTCGTCAATGAGGGCATGCATCGCCAGGTGTATGATACCATAGTCGGCTGCCGACTCTTTGAATCTTCGCTCGACGGCCTCGTTGCCGACGAGCGCGACGCCATCCATCATCTTTCCAATGCTTGTTACCTCCTCCTGGTTCCAGCTTAGCGCCGTGAGCCTGTCTCTGAACTTGC
>DASPNN010000433.1:0-4685 GCA_035626495.1 Chryseosolibacter sp. | reverse complement strand
GAGCGCGGCTTACCGAAAAAAATCATTGACTACAATGACGCGGGACAAGTTCTGCGCGAGAAAGAAAATTTTTACCGGTTTCGCGTTAACGCGGAGCCTCGAAAGATGTGGGGCTACCTCTCCGATTCAGACGACAAGCTTTTTTTCCATGGCGAGTATCTCTTCTCTTTCAACGTGGAAGCTTACTATGCGGATGATCAGCGATGGCTCTTGGAGAAAACGGAAGAAAAAGACCACCTCGGCAACGGCGTCTTTGCGCACACGAGGACAACAGAGTACCATCCGGTATACCGGTCGTTTGTGCGTTCTGTTACGGAAAAGCTCAGCGATCAGGCCGTTCGACGGATCGAGTACAAATACATTGCCGACCTGAGCGGTTTGCCGTATGACGATATGAAGAAGGAGTTCATCATCGGGCCTGTCTATTCGGTAGAAGAGTTCATCAACGGTGTACAGGTTGCTGGTGAACGATCTAAATATGCGTTGTTTCCGGGAGGTAAGTTCTTGCCGTCCTCGAAAGAATCATGGGGTCAAGAAAGTGGATACTACACGATGATCTCAAACATGCGATATGACGCAGCCGGAAACCTGATCGAGCAGACGGATCGTTCCGGATTGACGCAGAGTTTTGTGTGGGGATATGGTCAAACCTACAAGGTTGCGGAAGTAAGAAATGCCGCCGCTGCGGCAGTTTACCACACGAGCTTCGAAGCTGATGGCACGGAGTTCGCCAATGCGTTTACTGGTAAAAGGATCTTCGATCGCGCTGTAACAGGTACTTACTTCACGTTCACGCCGCCTGCCGGATTTTCACCCGCCGCGAAGACCACCATCACCTACAGGTACTGGGACGGGAGTAATTGGATACCGGTTTCTGCGTCTTACGGCGGGGGCTCGTTCACCGTACCGCATGATAAAATCGACGAATTCAGGCTGCACCCTGCAAACGCGGAGATGCAAACGTGGACCTTCTACCCGCTGATCGGCGAGGGAAGCAAGTGTGATGTGAATGCGCTCACGACGTATTACGAGTACGATGCGCTAGGGCGTCTGACCACTGTGCGGGATTCAGAAAGGAATATCACACGTTACGTTTCTTACTTGTTAAAATAAGAGCAACGGCAATCTATGAAAAAGATCTTTGACCGAACCGAATACAATCTATCCTGGGCTCGCATTACGATGGTGATTTTCATGGCCTTCGTAACAGGATTGCAAAGCTACGGCCAGGAAGCCGATCGGATCAGCGGGGCCACGCAGGTGTGCGATGGTGAGACCGAATCTTACAGATACACGGGCAGTAGTGGTTTCAAGCGGTGGACAATTGTGGGCAGCTACACCCTGGTCGGCGGAACAACTGTCACTTCCAACCCTATATCTATACGTTGGAAGTCCAATGGCACGTTGGATGTAGTTCCCATCGCACCGCCACCGGCCGACTTTGGGATCAGCGTGACGTTGCATTCAAAGCCGACAGTTCGCATATCCGGCCCTGTGGAAGGAAGACCGGGGGAGACTGTTACAATGACCGCGTCTGGCGCAAGCGGCTATTATTGGGAGGGCCCGGGGCTGCAAAGTACGACCGGCCAGACCGTCAGCGCCATTCTTCCCGATTATGATGACTTTGTTTATATGGTCGAGGGTTACCAGGGTTATTGCTCTGGAACAGACTCGCATTTTATCAAAGTGCTGTTGGTCGATGCGGGACCGGATCGTATATATTGCCGCGATGCCGGATCAATCGATCTTAACGAGTGGGGATTGTCATTGACCGAGGGACAATGGAGCGGACCGGCGCTCACTGGAAACGTCATTGATTTGAGTGCTCTTGCTCCGGGCGAGTACATTTATCGTTATACGCGCAAGGATGGTGCGCACGATTCGATCATACTTTCGGTCATTGAATCGATAGGAGGGTCTACGAGTCTCAATGTATTTGATAACTGCGGACCGCTCACGGGCCGCATAACGTTGTCGGGACACACGGGAAATATTACCTCATGGGAGAAAAGCTATGACGATGGACAAACCTGGCAGAGTATTTCGTCTACGGCCAACCCGTTCGAATATTTTGAGAATGTGGGCGCGAGCTTCAGGGCCGTGGTGAAATATGGCACTTGTACTGCCGCGAGATCAGAAAGGGTAACAATTTCGCCGGCGCTTGCCAACGTCGGAACTATAAGCTCCAGTGTCGAGCAGGACTGTAATACAATAAGCGGATCGCTGGCACTTACCGGCAGCGATGGACTCGTTCATTCGTGGGAGAAGACGTACGACAACATCAGCTGGGCCTCTGTCCCCGACGCGACCGCTAATCCACTCTCCGGTATTTCTGAGAATTCATTTGTTGGCTATCGCGCTGTTGTGCAGGCTGGCAGTTGCCCGGTCGAAAGGACCGAGCCAGTATTTTTCGAACCTCTCGCGGCGGTCGGAGGCTTCTTGCAATCAACATCGCTCAACATTACCTGTGAATCTGCCACTGGAACGCTCGCGCTACAAGGCGCTGAAGGCGACTCGTACGAATGGAAGCAATCAACAGACGGAGTTGAATGGACTACGATGGCCGGAGTAACGGGAACGACGTTCAATTTTGACATCTCCGTCGAAACACAATACCAGGTCGTTGTCCGGCGCGGCGACTGTCAGCCTGCCACATCTTCAATTTTCACTGTTCACGTCTCTTCGCAGGGCGGCAAAGCCACGGTGACGGCTGCGAACCAATGCGGTACAGCTAAGGGAAATGTTGTGTTATCACGATGGATCGGTAACATTGTAAAATGGCAGACTTCAACAAACAACACACTGTGGGAGGACATTCCTGGCTCTGAGGACCTGACCATGCTTGAATTTACAACCTCAGCGCCGGTCAATTATTACCGTGCTGTCGTTCAATCGGGGACTTGTCCGGAGGTGTATTCTACATCGGCACAAGTTAACGTATCGTCACCCACCAAACCTGGAATAGTTCGGCTGGTCAACGATCCGGACTTTGAATTAGTATCGGGTGCCCCGGTATTCAAGAATGTTGAATTTCAACTCTATGATTACCACGGCAACATTCAACACTGGACTGGCGAGACCAACGCGGGATCAACTAAATATGCCATAGCCGCGCCCGCGCTCACACTGACAATCGACAAAACAACCGCAGTCCGTGCGCAAGTTAAAAGCGGGGTCTGTGATCCGTTGTTGTCCGGTCAGGCAATCTTTGTAGTGAACAAGAAATTTCAGGGAATCCTTTCGCTCTTCGGCCAGCGGACTCCGAGCGGCGAGGTCCTTGGCGTACCGATCTCCGAATACACCGGGTATTCTTACCAGGTCTCCGGACCCGGTGGCGTAAGCCTGAAGGAAGGATTTAGTTTCCATGCCAACCGTGCTCAAAACTTTTTTGTCCTTCTCGATGACAATTACGCGGTTCCGCCACCGGATCAAAATTCGGCGCGAGATGAAGTTGTCCTCAAGGAAGGAATCAGAGACGAACAGGAAATTTATTTTCTGAACAGCAAGGACCGGAGCAGCACATACACGTACTATGATGGCCTCGAGCGGCCAATTCAGAAAGTACACCGTCGCATCAGCCCGAACGACAGGGACCTGGTCGTCGCACTCGGATACGATGGGTTCGGCCGGCAAGTTCGTGAGTACCTGCCTTATGAAGCTGCATCGAATGATGGGGGATTCCAGGAAAATGCAATTGCCGAGCAGCGGGCATTTTACCTCGCCCCGCCCGACGGCATCGCGTCGTCCGAGTATCCATACGCGGTCACGGTTTATGAACAAAGCCCGCTCAACCGCGTAACCGAAAGAGGTTCAGCGGGCAGCGAGTGGCAACCGGAGATCGGCCATACCCTAAAACTCAGGTACGAAACGAATTTTGCCAACGAGGTCATCAACTGGAAATTAAGCGCGTCCGGCTTGCCTGTGCGTAGTGGCTTTTATCAGGCCGGCACGCTCGTCGTCGATGTGAAAGTTAACGAGCAGGGCAACAGTTCCAAGGAATACAAGGATAAGCTTGGAAGGGTTATCCTGAAAAGGGTGCAAAATGCGGACGAGTGGCTGGACACGTACTGCGTTTATGATGAATTCAATCTGAAGCGATTCGAAATACAGCCCGAAGGAGTTGCTATCCTTGGAAGCAGCGTCGACCAGGCATTCCTTGACCAATGGGCGTTTCAGTATCGATATAACGAGCGCCGGCTGCAGGTCGCAAAGCGGATTCCAGGGGCCGGGTGGGTCTTCAATGTTTATGACGATCGCGATCGCCTCGTGCTCTCGCAGGATGCAAATCAGCGAACCAAAAATCAATGGACCTTCATTAAATATGATCATCTAAATCGACCCGTCCTCAATGGCCTCTACACCTTCCGGGATCCCCATGACCCCGATCATATCGCGACACCGGACGAAATCCGTGCGAAGGTCAGCACCACATTCTTCAGTGAAGAATACACCGGTGAAGCTCCATTTGGCTATTCCATCAACCGCGTGTTCCCAACCGAGGACATTGAAGTACTGACCGCAAATTATTACGATGACTACACGTTTTGTACCTCAGTTGTATTTGACGGTGTGCCAGCCTATGACAAAAACGCGCTGACCGGCCTTCCTGCAAGCGCGGCTTCCCTTGTGAAAGGAATGCCAACAGGCAACATGGTGCGGATCCTTGACAGTGACAAATGGCTCAG
>DASPNN010000432.1:0-4166 GCA_035626495.1 Chryseosolibacter sp. | reverse complement strand
TATCGTCTGTAGTTGGCTTTTAGATCAAGCGCAACCTATATACGTCAGGAATCAATACGATAATAAAAAATATGGTGCCAAACGGCAGTGTGATCGTCATTTTGCCTCGACTGTTTCATCTGCTCGGTCCATTCCAAGCGAAGGACCCCCGCCGAAAAGCTACTTTTACTGTTGTCTCAATGCCGGCATTGGAATCGGGATGGCGAAATGGGTGGCTCCGGCGCCGACACCACCTTCGCAACTGTTTGGCGGAGCTGTTGTGATTCGTCGGGTAGAGGGACGTTCCGCGGCCCAGAACATGTATCCGAGCATTCCCGCGGTGGTCCCGGCCCCATTGGGTACTACGGTCTGCACATAAGTTCCCGTAGCCTTTTGTAGAGACGTGTTAAAATCAACACACTCGGGCGCCGGGCGGCTTCCCGTCACGATATAAATACCCCCCGTAAATTTCGCTGGTGCCAGCGGAGGAATAGGCGGGTCGTATTGAGCTTTTCCGTCGACGTGCTCCTGCCAGTTGGCAATGGCCTGATCAGGACTGAGTTGCCGCGATGTCACCATGGCATTCGCATAATCGAGCACCGGATTCGAAGTGGTCAGCCAGTTTGCGGTGGCGTGGCGGCAAAGCGGGATCAGCCAGCGGTCGCCGGCGGCAAGGTCTATCGTCAGCCGTGCGGCGTGGTTGGTGCCCGTGGCGTCATATGGATGGATCGACCGGTAAGCGGTGATAAATTCCTGTAACGCCGGGAGATTCGGGTTGGTGTTTTCTTCATAGTCGATCTCGATGCCCACCGCGAGTTGTTGCGCGACAGCCGCGGCGTTGAGGCCAAGCTGTCTTCCGTTTTGCGCGAGCGCCTGGTTCCATGCATCGACATAAGTGATACCTCCAATGGAAAGCATCACGCGTATGCCACGGCTCTTGAAATAGTTGACGATGTCGGCGGTCATGCCACGGGGTACGCCATTGAGCGTCGTGGCATCTGTGGTTTGATTAAGCAGTTTCAGGGGATGTACAAAACTCAGGCTGACAATATTCACGGATGGACGTCCGTCTCCGCGGTCGATGAGCCAGTGATTTTTGGAATCAAACTCGGTCACTGAGCGTACGGTGCCCCAGGTGCACGCATCGTCGCCGGCGTGCCATGCGCCGTAGATTTGAATGGGTGTAACAGAAGCGAGGGCTGCGTTATTGGTCGATCCATTCCGAGGATCGTTGGAGCTCGCGTTGTTATCGACTGTCAATGATGGCTCTTCGCATCCGTTAACAACGACAACAACAGAAAGGAGAAGGAAAATGAGTTTTTTCATAGGCAGTTGGTTTAGGCAATAGTGGGATCAATTCGAAAAAAATAATGCCGCTTCAACTGTGCGTTTTGAAACACACTTTGTGTATTTTGAAACATTAGCGATCGTGATCGGTTATATCCCGGTGAAGGATGATCCGGACCGAAAATAAAATTCAGCTTTCGGGGTAGGTGTTACAACGATCGCCCTGACGGGGGGGGAAGGTTATGGACAAAATTTGAATGTGATCGCTCGCGTGATTTGTGGTTGGAAATGCTGCGATTGCGTGGGGGTTTTGAGGCGTGTGCGGTTGATGCCACTAAGGCGCGAAGTCACCAAGGTGCGCTAAGAAATTTTTGTGTCAGGATTCAATTTACGGTTTCGAAATACTTCATAGGTCAGTTTAGCGTTAACTTTTCATGAAGACCCCACTTCTGTTTGTTATCCTTTTGTTTTTGCTGGTCGTGCAAGCGCGTTCGCAGGAGACCTCGCGCAAGCCAATGCCCCTTTTTGTTTCGCATCTGCCTTCCGAGAACAAGGCGCTGCTTCGCCGTAAGGCTGCACCCAGACATAATATATTTAACAAAGTGCTTTGCTTCAAGCGCGTCTGTCGCGGATTTGTCGGGTGGCGTACACGTCAGCGGAAGACACGATTCAAAGGGTATAAGAACAAGGGCGCGTTGCCGGCGCCAAAGCAAAAAACTTCTCCCGTGCCTCAAACTCCTTTACAGAAAACCGACACGGTGGTTGTGGCGGCCCCGCAACCGATCGCGGAAGACACCGCGCCGGCACGGGAGCAAGTCTTCATCCTTGATGAAGTGCTTTTTGAGCGGAACAGTGCGAACCTGAATGACAAATTCACGTTCAGACTTGATTCGCTGGTTGAGCTTTTGCAGTCTGGCAAGCACCTAACGGTGCGGATATCAGGCCATACAGACAACACCGGCAGTGAAGCCCACAACCTGAAACTTTCCGCCAACCGGGCTCAGGCTGTTGCGGAGTACCTTGTCGGAAGTAACATCGCAGAAAGCAGGATCACCTTTGAGGGTTTTGGCAGCAGCAAACCCATTGCCCCCAACGATACTGAAAGAGGTCGCGCAAAAAACCGCCGTGTTGAAATCGCAATCTCCGACTGACGAAATTGATATCCTCAATTGGCTTACTTCACAATGCCACGGCGTCACCTAACGTCAGGTATACACGCATTTTGCCGCGTGAACCGGCACCTGAAATCACCCTTCTTAAAAGGTAACCGCAGATTTTAAACAAACTTCGCTGTGACCTTACATGTCCTCCCTGTTCCCCATGTAATAATCGAGTAAGTTTTCGTTCGACAGTCCATTATTATTCTGTTCGCTTTCTTTAACTTTAACCTTGCCCATCCTGATGGTTGACTTTAGTCAACTGTTCGATACTAGAACAGGAAAAATGAACGTGATCAGTCACTGTGTTTTACTGTTTATAGATGTTAAAATTTCATCTCGATAAGAGGGTGCTAGCCGGTTTTTTTCTTGCGCTGGCCATTGTCGCCGGCCTCGCTGTCTATTCTTACGTCAGCACCCGTAAACTTATCGCGACCAGCAAGGCAATAGCGGATGCCCACAGCGTGCTTTTCCATGCGGAGCGTCTGATGTCCTTGGCGGCGAACATCGAGCTTGGCCAGCGTGGATTCGCGCTGACCGGCAATGAGCGGTTTTTGGAGCCTTATCGTGCCGGACTGACTCAGATCAAACCACACGTTCGCGAGTTGGACGACCTGCTTAGCCGTCGGGAAGGCGCCTATCGATCATTCGCGCCCATGTCGGGTAAGGTGGACACCCTCGTTGTTTTTTCCACGGCAGCCGTAGCTGCCCGCCAAAAAGATTTTGAAACGGCTCAAAAAATGAATTCGACACTTCAAGGGAAGCTGATTCTCGATCGTTTCAGACGGTCTGTCATTGACCTGGAAAGCCGGGAAAAACAATTACTTGATGGACTGGTGAGCGATCATCAAGATCAGATACGCAACTTCAATGTCAGTTTTATCGGGTTGCTGTTGGTTGCCGGCCTGATACTGGTGCTGCTGCTCATTACGCTCAATGTGAATATGAAGGCGCGGAGTGAAACGGAAAAGCAGCTGGTCCGTGCCTCCGAAGAGATACAGGACCTTTACGACAACGCGCCCTGCGGTTACCATTCCCTTAATGCCAGCGGTGTATTCATAGAAATCAACAAGACGCTAACAAAATGGCTCGGCTTCGATGACAAGCACCAGGTGATCGGCAAAATGCGTTTTGAAGACGTTATATCAGAAAATGATTTAAAAAACTTCCGCGAAGCATTCCCGCGTTTTATAAAGACGGGCTTCGTGAAAAATATCGAATTCAATTTCAAACGCCGCGATGGGTCCGAGTTTCCGGTGTTACTGAGTTCTGTGGCGCTTTATGACGAACAGGGGCATTTCGTGAAAAGCCGGTCGAATACATTTGACAATACCGACCGCAAGCAGGCCGAACAGCAGGTGATCGACATCAATAAGGAGCTCGAGGCATTTACATATTCGGTATCCCACGACCTGCGCGCGCCGCTGCGGTCGATTGACGGCTATACGCGGATCCTGTTCGAGGATTACCAGGATAAGTTGGACCAGGAGGGCCGCAGGCTGATGACGGTGATCATTAACAATGCCCGGCGCATGGGCAAATTGATCGATGACTTGCTGGATTTCTCACGACTTGGCCGCAAAGAGATTCAAATGGCGACGATTGAAATGACTCCACTTGTGAAAACGATCGTCAACGACCAGCTGGAGCAGGAAAAGGAACGCAAAATTGACGTGGTCATTCATCCGCTGAATTCCGGCTATGGCGACATCGATATGATACGACAGGTCTGGGTAAACCTCA
>DASPNN010000431.1:0-9936 GCA_035626495.1 Chryseosolibacter sp. | reverse complement strand
GGTCGGCGGGTTCCGCAGCAAGCGTGTAGAGTTGCCGTGGCCTTACAGCCTTTACCTTGGGCTTTCATCGCTCGGTGGCGGTCTGATCGGCGCTATTCTCGCATCGCGAATCAACGACGAGTTATTCAACAAGATATTCGTTTTTGTGATGCTGTTTTCGGTGCTCCTGATTGTTTACGACCCATTCAAATCAAAAGGCGCGGAAAAGCTTAGTTTCAAGAGCCAGCTCATCGGCACAATTTGCTTCTTCTTTATCGGAATCTACGGAGGCTTCGTCCAGGCCGGCATCGGCTTTCTCGTCATCGCGGTTCTAAGCCTGGTCAATAACCTCAGTCTTGTCAAGAGCAACTACGTCAAAGTTTTCGCGGCGATTGTTTACACGGCGGTTTCGGTCGCCGTTTTCGCGTACGAAGGGAAGATCATTTGGGCAACGGGCTTGATCCTCGCCGTTGGCCATGCTCTCGGAGGATGGTATGCGAGCCGGTGGAGCGTCGACAAAGGAGAAGTTTGGATCAAACGCGTCATGGTGGTTTCCATTATCGCGATGGCCATCTACCTGTGGTTTTTCTGATCCGCATATGGCGACCATACTGCTTCTGATGTATCATGGGCAGGGACACTTTAATGCTGTCCTGAAACCGGCAAAGCTACTGGCCGCTGCTCACCGCGTTGTTTTCGCCGGTCACCAATACTTCCAGCCCTCCATGAAAATTCATGGATTCGAATATGTCGGATTGAAGACCGTACCCTTTGCTCTGGGATTCGAAAAATGGGTCAACCAACAGGAGGGCAAAAAACCGCTTTACTGGAATTGTCTCAGAGACCGGTGGAATCAACGACTCTATCGCGCGAGAAGCGTGGAACTTTCACGGGTGATGGATCAAGTGCAACCGGATATTATCCTCATCGATGCGTGGCAATCCACGGACTTTGTCGTGCTCTACCCGGAACTCAGGAAGCGTGGCATTAGAATGGCGTTCATTCACACAATGCTACCGCTGGCCATGAAAGAGAATGTCCCACCTCTGAATTCGCCTGCCCTGCCCGGCGACACAAACGCCATTCGCAGACACCAGGCGGAATTTGCACGGCAACAAACGCGCTCCAGAACAATGGAATGGCTGACCTACTTCGGCAAAACAAAACAGGCGATGCTGGACGAAATCTTTCGTCGAAACAACATACCGGCCATCTACCGTTCCCGTCGTCATTCACTTTTTGCGCCATCATTCGACAATGTTCACGAGTTGGTTTTCGCGCCTCAAGAATTTGATTTTGACCAACGTCCCGGTATCCTAACCCATTACTTGGGATTTATGGCAGACGTGGACCGTCACGAAGCATCCGACGGGCAATTCGAAAACGCATTCCAACACATCGAGACGCGCGTTAAGGATGGGATACCGCTCGTCTATTGTTCTTTCGGCAGCGTCGTCTACGAAGATGAAACAGCGATTCGCGGCTTCATTGAAAAACTCATCTCCTTAAACGACGACGCAAAATGGCTGCTCGTTGTGTCCTGCAGCGATGCGATTGCCAGTCGGCTCAGGTCGCACGGGGACCGCGTGTTTTTTTTCACGCGTGTTCCCCAGCTGAGGGTCCTGTCCCGGTCATCTGTTTTCATTACACACGGCGGATTGAATTCCATCAAGGAGGCAATTTATCAGGGCGTGCCGATGCTGGTTTACCCTGCGAGCAGGGATGTCGACCATGAAGGGAACGCCGCGCGCGTATTTTATCACGAATTGGGTTTACGTGGCCAAATGTCTGAGCCTGGCGACGTGATCGGGAAAAAGATCCATGCATTGATGACCGATCCGCGGTTCAGACAAAACCTGCAGGCGCTGAAGAAAAAAGACATGACAGACACGCCCGCTCGTCTGCTCGAATTTCTTTCCGGCCTGGAGCAGCTCGCCTGATTAACTTCCGTTTTCGTATTGCTGCAATTTTTTCACGCTAAATCCTGTGTCATTGCCTCACAAATGAAACATCAAGGTAGTCCGCATGAATACCTATCGCACGCGTAACCGACAACAACCAGCCGGAAGCGCGTCAATTAGAATCAGCAATCAGGAATTGAACAATTGACTACTTCACCGGCTCGCGATGTCCGACCCACGTGAACCGTTTGGTCACATACTCCGGATTTGTAAAGGAGGCGTTCCCCGCGGGATTGCCGCCAGTGACATGAAAATCGGAGAACGCAGCGTTTTGGTTCATGTAGATTCCGCCTGTGAGATTGAACGAGACCGGTGTGGCAGCCAGGGCCATTTCATCGGCGATCTTTTCGCGTACATTTCGGTCGGTCGTGTAGGCGCCGCATGATATGGCGCCATGGTGGATGGCCATGGCCTGGGCCAGGGCGATCGACTCGTCGGTATTTCGCGTCTTGATGAGCAAGGCGATCGGACCAAACAGCTCTTTCGAATAAGTGTCTTTGTCTTTCGCGGCAACCTCCACCACTACCGGCGTGGCTACACGCGCGTTTTTGAACATCGGATTTTCAACAGTCCGGGATTTCAACCACACTTTACCGAGCTTTTCCGCTTCTGTGATCCGGCCGCAAGTGTTAGGATTCTGGATCGCACCGAGCACGAACGGGCCGGCCTTTGGATTATCCACCAAGCCGTTGATATTGTCGACCAGCTTTTGGGCAAATTCATCAAAGCTGATTGTTCCCGACGAAGTTTTTATACCGGATTCAGAAATGTAAAAGTTCTGTGGTGCTGTACACATTTGTCCGCTGTACAGGGTCAGGGAAAATGCAAGATTCGCAGCGGCCTTGTCGACGTCTTCAACCGAGTCGAGGATCACCGAATTCACGCCGGTCTTTTCCGTAAAAACCGTCTTGCCCGGCAGGGACTCAAGGTAGCTTCCGAATGCGGAATTGCCTGTGAAGTCGATCAGCTTCACTTCCGGATGTTCGGCAAGCTCCTTGGAGATCATCTTGTCAAAAGTATCCACGGCAAGCTGGCACGCGTGCGGGTCGACATTATTTTCAACTAGGACCTTTTGAATTTCGGCTACGAAAATAGCAATGGGTAATATCGCCCCCGGGTGCGGTTTCACGATCACCGAATTACCGGTGACAAGGCTCGCATAAATTCCAGTCACAGAATTCCAGGTAGGAAATGTCGAGCATCCGATGACCACCGAGATGCCTTTAGGAACGGCACGCCATTCTTTTTGAAGCTGGATATTGAATTTTCCCATGGGTTTGTCCCACACAGCACGCGCTGGGAACCGTTGCGCCTCCTCGTATCCTGCTGCGATGGCTTCAAGCGCGCGGTCGGCTGCATGCGGACCCGATGCCTGGAACGCCATCATGTATCCCTGGCCGGTTGTGTGCATGGTGGCATAGGCGATCTCAAAAAACCGGGACTTTACACGTTCGAGCGTTTCCACAAGGATGCCGGCGCGCTCATTGACATCGATCTTTCGCCACTCGTGAAATGCTTTGCGGCTTTTTTCGATGAGTGTGTTTACCGAAAAAACAGGGTAAGCGATTTTAAGAGGCTCCTGCAGGTAAGGCGATTCTTCCTGGCCGGCCCAGCCCTCGGCGCCTTGCTGTTTCAACTCCTCGAATTTCTTGCCCAACATCGCCTTGAATTTTGCCTGGCCCTCGGCGTCGGCGGTCTCGCCATAGACTGCGGGGGCGGGATGTTCGGGGAATGCCGCAAAAAAGGTGCGGTCGTGCAGCGCACGGATCGCTTTATTGATAGTCGTATCGTGTTTCTTATAGAAGCTCATGATATGTTTAGGTTATTTTGAGTCGATTATTGCTGGCTGAAAACGCGTTTCATCAATTCCGTCGTTCGTGCGACCGGATTCTCGCGGATATTTTTTTCCTCGCGCGCAATCATAAAGAACAGTCCCTCGATCGCTTTGTCCGTGGCATATTCGTCGAGATTGGGATTGACTTTCTGGACCAGCGGGATCTGGTTATACCGGTTGACAATATCGCTGTAGTATTTTGTGGCGTTGACTTTGTTGAGCGAGGTTTGGATGACCGGTCTGAACTTGCTTTTCAGCTGGTCGGATGTGGTGCGCCGGAGGTATTGAGTTGCTGCGTCGTCTTCACCCTTGAGGATACCCCACGCGTCTTCGATCGTCATCGCCTTGATTGCGGAAACGAAGATCGGTTTTGCTTCTTTGGCCGCGTCCTCAGCGCCGCGGTTCAAGGTCATGACAAAATTGTCGACATCTTTGCCCAGGCCGATTTGGCGTAATTTGTCTTCGACCCGTTTCACGTCCGGTGGAAACGGTATTTTGATCTGTGGGTTTTGGTAATAGCCATCGATTCGCGAAACAAGGTCCGAGCCGGTAGAAATACCTTTTACCAGGGCCTCCTTCAATCCCTCTGCAATCTCGGTGGTCGTAAGTGATCCCCCGGAGCCCAGCGTCTTGTTGACCTCGCCGAGGGTTTGGTTGAGCTGGGCGGAAGTACACGCCGCGGAAATCACCGCAAGGGCCAAAATACTCTTTTTCATACGATTGAAATTCGATCGCAAGATAGGAAAACTATGTCTTGCAGAAACCAATGCGCAACAAAATGCCGGCGGGTTGGCGGCAAATTATAGCCGTGACCGACCTTCAACGGCAATCGTCTCTGAATTGATCTCGTTTACGTTTTTGCATCCCGCAAGTCCCATAGTGAGCTCAAAATCGGCGATGTAATTGCGCAAGAGCTGGTAGACGCCCCGCTCACCGGCGAGCGCCAGTGCATATGCGTAAGGTCGGCCAATGCAAACCGCCGATGCGCCAAGAGCGATTGCCTTGAAAGCATCCGCCCCGCCCCTGACACCGCTGTCAAGCAAGACAGGCATTTTTCCTTCGACAGCGCGGACGATGGCCGGCAGCGCATCGATGGATGCAACGGCGCCGTCGACCTGCCGCCCGCCATGGTTCGAAACGATCACGCCATTCATGTCCGCATCGACGGCCCGTTTTGCATCGTCGGGATGCAGTATCCCTTTCAACAAAATGGGCAATGGAGTGAGGGTTCGTAGAAAGCGAAGGTCGTCCCATGTCGTACAGGGATTGGAATAGCTGCTGACAAATTTGCGCACGGCGCGGACTGGTCGTTGGGATTTAAGTTTTTGGAAAAACGTGCCGTCGGGATAGTGTCTGATCATTTGTATGAGGCCACGGATCGATTGCCAGCTGATCGTCCGGTCCATGGGGGCGTCGTCATTTTTTTCGTCGATCATTTCCTGAAATACCGGGTCGCTGGTGTATTGAGCGATGCCGCGGCCTTCAAGAAAGGGAAGATAGCCCAGGTCCAGGTCACGTGTGCGCCACCCGAGCATCGTAGTATCGAGCGTGACGACGATGGCCGTGCATCCGCAATTTTCGGCGCGGCGCAAAAAACTTTCGACAAGCTTTGCGGACTTGCTCCAGTATAGCTGGAACCATCGCGGCGAGCTCCCCATCACCGCGGCACACTCCTCCATGGGGATGGACGCCTGGTTTGAAAAAATGAACGGTACCCCAAGGGTTGCACATGCTCGGGCAACAGCGATATCCGAGTATGGGTGGGCGAGTTCAAGCACGCCTACCGGGGCCAGCAGCATTGGCGCCGGTAACTTGAGACCGAGCAGGTCAATCGCCGTATCGCGTATCCCCACGTTGCGTAACATTCTCGGAACGATCCGGATTTTTTCAAAACCGGCGCGGTTTGCACGGATGGTGCTTTCAAGACCCGCGCCGCCTGCGATGTACGCAAATGCCTGAGGCGACAACACGCGGCTGGCGGCAAGCTCAAGTTTTGTAAAATCTAAAGGAATGCCCGGCAATTTTCCCGAAAACCCGTTCAGGTAAATTCGTTTCTGCCAGTCGAGGGCATCGGTGCTCATAAGCGCGAGGTTTGAAAACGAAGGTAGGAAAACGTTTTCTCATTCGGATTCAGGTTTAGACAACCCGTGGACCTGATACCAGACTGAGCCAGTTCACGGTTCCCGTTGTCTGTTACCGCTCAGGAATTCAGATAACGGTGGGGATTACGTGACGGATTGGATTTAGGAATCCGCGGACATCCCGCGCGCAGCCAACCGTGCCGTGCCAATTGTTCTTTGCAAAACTTCGCGACCTCGCATCTTCGCAGTAAGTGTCCGCACGCTGCCAATCAATTTTTCTCCGGTAAAACAGTTGCAAGCTCGCATACCCGGTCTACAAACCCCCGACTAGCAACCAGTAACAACCGGTAAGAAACCAGTAACCCAATCTACCTCCCCCTGAAATGATAGTATACCCCAAGATTAAGTCCCAGGCCGTACGGCTTCACATAAAAGGGTGCCGTCACGCGTTCGTCAAGCTGCAGGGAATAGTTCAATGTTGGCTGGAACATCAAGTCGAAATGAGGACTTAGCGCGTAAGCCACCCGGTAGTACAGATCGCCGAACAAAAACGTTTTCGCATCCGAACCCTGTTCCTTGCCGGATAAAGTCAGCGATCGCTGAAGCTCGGCGGCAATGCCAACTTTGTGCATGAACAAATTGGTCTTCAGCGTGTAATTCAACCCTGCGATCACCCCGGTGTTCTTAAGCTCGTAGTCGAAGGTCGAGGACATTGTCGTTGGCTGGACCTGGTATTGCATCGTCTGCAGGTCGATGGGTATGACAGTGAAGTGCTCACCATCCCGGTAACGGTAATGGATCGTCTGTTTGCGCTGAAAATACAACACACCAACGTGGTAACGCAGGCGCTGCGACAGCGGGCCTTCAAATCCTATTTCGGCCCGGATGCCAAGTCGCTTCGGTGAAAATGCGGATACTTTTTCGATACTCTCTATAAAGATGCCGTCATTCCGGACAGGCCGGATTTCATTGTATCCCAGGGTCGGCATGACGAGCAGATACAAACCCCCGTCGCGAAGGCGTTTTTTCTTTTTGTCTTTTTCGGGAGCAGCCGCGGTTTCAGGAATGACTTGTTCTTTCTCATGTGCCTGTTCTGCAACCAGGCTATCAACGACGATATTGGCCGGCGGATCACCAACCGGATCAACAGAGGAAATCTGTCGAGGTGCCAGTTGCAGATTGTCGGTTGAGCTGACTACCTCCTGGGAATCCAGCGATTGGTGAATGAATGCAGACGAGGGTGTAATTCCCTTGTCGTCTCGTTGGGCGACTTCAACACGATCTGCAGATTTCAATTCTGTTGTCAGCTGGCGGTCTGGATCGGTTCTCAGTGTCTCCGCCGACGGTTCTTTCTTGTCGTTTTCAGTTTTGCGTTGGACGCCAGACCTTGCATTTTCTTTTTCACGCGCCGGCTTGTGCCTCTTCCCTGCGGCGGCGGTTTCAGCCGATGCGTCGCCCTCCTCTGGTTGTCGGGAATCGGTAACTCTTTTTACCTCGGCGGTGGAATTCAATTCAACCTGCGGTTTTGCAGATAGCTTTGCCGTTGCGTGTGTGTTTGCCGCGGGGTCGCCGGTGAGGTTGCCGCCAGGCCCGTACCCATAGTAGATGAATAACAGCAAAGCGAGCACGGAGAGCGCGGAGATCAGCCGGTCGAAACGGACCAAAAGCTTTTCAATGCGGATCGCGTGATCCACAGCGGCCCATGCGCGGTCGTCCGGAGTTTCCTCGTAGTGGGTTAGCTTGTGGGCCAGCACCGCATCGTTTCCGAGACCATCCCGGATCTTTTCCCAAACGTGGTCATCGGGAATCTCCTCAAAGTTTCCAAGCCTGCCTTTAAGCTTTTCGTCCGACATATCGTTATGCATATCGCTCATAGCGCAAAACACCCTGTGAGTTCAGCCTTTGTTTTAACAGTCCCTTTGCGTAGACCAGCTGGGAGCGCGAGGTGGATTCGGTAATGTGAAGCATTTCGGCTATCTCGGAGTGGTTGTACCCCTCGACGACGAACAGGTTGAAGATGACCCGGCACCCGTCTGGCAGCGAATTGATCGTTCGCACCAGGTATTCATCCGAAATATTCGACATCATCACCTCATAGTCGCCGCTGGCCGCCTGAACATTTTCAATGTCATTGAAAACAAACCGGCGTGCCCGGTGATAATAATTGACTGCCGTATTAACGGTGATCTTCCGCATCCACGCTTCGAGCTTCGCAGTATCCTCGAGCTGGTCGAAACGCGTAAATATTTTTATGAACGCTTCCTGTAAAACATCCTGGGCTTCTTCACGGCTGGACGCGTACCGCCTGCACAGACCCATCAACCGTGATTTATACAGGTCGTAAAGCTCCCTTTGAGCGCGCGCGTCGCGCTTTTTGCATCTTTCGGCGAGGTTCGTAGTTTCTGTCATGCAAATTGGGAGATCATCCCGCCCGTCGACGGGATGATCTCTTCAAAGGTGTATTATTCAAGCTTGATGATTACTTGCGCCGTATCACACGTGGACCCGACACATATCTTATAAACAAGGCTGTCCTGGAAGCCTGTGGTCGCGTTCGGCGGAAAAGTGTAATCAAATGCAAGCTCCCGCTGTATCACTGTACCCTGCGGCGGTGTCTGCACACTCAGCACGATATCATTCTCCGAACAGTCGGGCCGCACAATGTGATCATTGCCTGTTACGTTCAGTCGAACCGTGTCAATTGTGGTCATGGAATCGGCAGAAAACCGGTAGTAATCGTCAAAGGCAACTGCGCTGTCGGGCGGGCACGACGTGCTGACACTGATGTACACAACGCCATGGCTGATCACTTCCGGATCTCCCGCGTTAGGGACATCCGCCGGCTTGCGCACCCGGTAATAAAAGTGGTCGGTTCCTGTAAAGTTCGGTCCGGGCGTGTAGACGACCGCGTGGTTTGACACCTGAACGGTGCCATATTCCGGCACAGGGTGACCGTTGACTTCCGTAGCCGGAATTGTGAGCTCAAGCTGTGACATATCGATTCCGCACGCCGTATCGTTGGCCAGAACCGCGATGTAGGTTGGCCCATCAACATCGTAAACGTAGTCGGTCAACGCGTGCAGACCGCACGGAATATTTACGCTGTCCGGCGAAATGATGATGATCACCGTATCTTCCCGCAGGAAAATATCGCTGTTATTGTAGATGCCAACCCGGAAGGCGTCTTCTCCCGCCTGCACGCCCGGGTCGGGCACATATTGAAGGAGGTCCTCGCCGATGGATTGAAGTGTTCCAAAGGAAGGCTGTGAAGCAACCTGGAGCCTGACGGCCGCACCGCTCTGGACCAGCGATTTCAGGTCGATGACACCCGAGCTTGCCGGCGTGACATAAACTTCCTGGTCAATTAGCGCAACCTGGTCGTCGGTTTCCTCGAAATCATCTTCCAGCATGTCGCACCCTGTCACAAGCATGGCCAGTACAATGCCGAGAGCCAGCACGCGCGTGACAGCGGGTTTTGGGGATTCAAATAGAGTCTGCATAAATTTTTTAACGGGTTATTTACATGCAAGACAGGAACGGGGGTTTCAACGCTGGAAATGAAGGACAGTTTTTTTCTTAATACCGCGCTTTCATTAAATGTAATTGGAAAGGTCTTAAAATTTCATGTATTTAACCGTTTTCATTGAAGAATGACCCCTGTAACTGCAGAACTGCTGACCATTGGCGATGAGCTGCTCTATGGCCAGATCCTCGACACAAACGCTCAGTGGATGAGCATTGCTCTGAGTGATGCCGGGATCAAGGTCGTGCGCAAGACTACCGTTGGCGACGTAGAATCAGAGATCCTGGAGGCTTTCGCCGAAGCCGGGAAACGCGCAGATGTTATCCTGATCACAGGCGGACTTGGTCCTACCAATGACGACCTTACCAAGCCATGCCTGGCCAAACACTTCAATTGTCAAATGGCCATTCATGAGGAAGCCCTCGAAGAAGTCACCGAGTTTTTCAGGAGCCGCGGCCGCGAATTGACCGAGATCAACCGCCTCCAGGCGTTGTTGCCGGTATGCTGCGAAAAGATCACGAACAAAATGGGCACCGCGCCAGGCATGTGGTTTGAAAA
>DASPNN010000430.1:0-4905 GCA_035626495.1 Chryseosolibacter sp. | reverse complement strand
ATTCGAACCGGTCGGCAAAAGCCAATTTTGTGAATGGTTGATGCTTGATTAAAATATGGAATAGTTGCCGGATCCGCCGATGGATGGGCAAATTGGGAGATCTTCGGGCAGTTTGCCGTAGAAATAACTATATTTGTTTATACGACAATTGTCTATACATCAGATTATTATGGGACTTGAAGACGATATCAAGCAGGCCAAGTTCGCCGACGAATACGAAAAGGTGGCAATCAACGTACTTTTTACCGGCAGCTGGCTTCATAACCTGAATGCGACACATTTGAAACCGTACGGAGTCACGCCTGAACAATTCAATGTGTTGCGGATATTGCGTGGAGGTCATCCGGCCAAAATGATGTTGGCGGATGTCACTGGCCGTATGATCGATAAAAGCAGCAACGCGACCCGGCTGGTGGAAAAGCTTAGGCAAAAGGGTTTTGTGCGGCGCGAAATCTGCGAGCAGAACAGACGGCAGGTGGATATTTCAATTACTGATAAGGGGCTGGCGCTTCTTAAAAAAATCGATGCGGCGCGGGATGGATGGCTTGGTCAGCTCAAAAACATCAATCGCTCGGAAGCGCGGGAGCTTAACCGGATACTCGATAAACTTCGAGGATAAAATATTTGTTGCAATTAGTGTATATACAATTATTGTATGTATCTATATTCTTGAGAATCCGTTAATACTAAAAAATAAATCGTATGAAAACGGTATTACATAAAGCTGCCACGCGCGGCCACGCCAATCACGGGTGGCTCGACAGCCATCATACCTTCAGCTTCGCCGGCTATTATGATCCCACACGCGTTCACTTTGGCGCGCTGCGGGTCTTGAACGATGACGTGGTTGATGGTGGCAGGGGCTTCGGCTCACACCCCCATGATAACATGGAGATCATCTCAATACCCTTATCGGGAGATCTTCAACACCAGGATAGTATGGGCAATAAGGCTGTGATCCGTCAAAACGACGTCCAGATTATGAGCGCCGGGACTGGCATCTACCACTCTGAATACAACAAAAACTCGGATCGGAAAGTAAATTTCCTTCAGATCTGGGTTTTTCCAAAAGAGAAAAATATCGAACCCCGCTATGGCCAAAAGACATTTTTACCTGAGACCAGGGTCAACAGGTTTCAGAACATCGTCTCTCCAAATAAGAACGATGAGGGAGTGTGGATCAATCAGGACGCGTGGTTTCACCTGGCCTCCCTGAAAGATGGCTTTGAAATAACGTACGACGTCAAGCTTCCAGGCAATGGAGTCTATGTGTTTGTGATTGACGGCAACGTCACAGTAAACGGTCAGTCATTGAATAAACGCGACGGCCTCGGTGTTTCTGATACCGGTAAACTCGCCATTCGCGCGGACAGCGACGCGGAAGTTCTTTTGATGGAAGTGCCAGTTGAGTTCTAATAAAATGCAAACTGAGTTAGCGACAAGATGAAAAACCGGACCATTACACATCTGTTATATGCGCACAAGATCGATATGGGCGGCTTACCCGTGCGCCAACCTTTTCCGACAAGTAATGTTGAGCAAATCGATCCGTTTTTACTCCTCCACCATGCCGATATCAAGGTGCCGACGCTCGTTGACCCGAGGCACGCCGGTGTCGGCCCGCATCCTCACCGTGGGTTTTCACCGGTGACCTTTATTTTCAAAGGAGGCGTGCATCACCGCGACAGTCGCGGCAATGACAGCGTTGTCTATGAAGGAGGCGCACAGTGGATGAACGCCGGTAGGGGACTGATCCACAGTGAGCGGCCACCGGATGATATTCACCAACGGGGGGGCCGGCAGGAAATCATTCAACTCTGGCTGAATTCCCCATCCGGTGCCAAGATGGACGAGCCCACATATCAACCCGTGTTGGCAAACCAGGTCGGTCGCGTTGTATCCGATGATGGCCGTGTATCGCTTCAGATCTTTGCGGGAAAATTTTTTGACGTTGCTGGCCCAATCGCCGGGCGCGATGACGTTCAGGCGGCAACTCTTTATTTTGAGAAAGATGGCCAGATATCCATACCGTTGCCTCCCGGCCATAATGCATTCCTGTATTTGCTCGACGGCAAACTGAATATTGACGGATATGGCCCGGTTGAGGGATTGCACACCGTGGTTTTTGCCAGGAATGGCGAGGGCATCACGCTTCACGCGCTTGGCAACACTCGGGCATTGCTGGTCAGTGGCGCCCCGTTGAATGAAAAGGTCGTCGCCCATGGACCATTTGTCATGAACAGCGAAACACAGATCCTGGAAGCGATGCGCGATTTCCAGATTGGTAAAATGGGCGTTTTGATTGAAGAATAGCCGAGAACAGGAAAAGTCAAATCTGCGTTATAATTTTGTTCGATATCTGAATGTTTATGGACGCATCAAACATCCGCCAAAAGTCATCGGAATTTCAATCGCCGGTTTTGGAAGTAATTAAAAACCGCCGCAGCCGCCGCGCGTATTCCGATCGTCCCGTTGAGCATGCCCACATCCAGTCACTTTTCGAGGCTGCCCGGTGGGCGCCATCGAGTGTTAACGAGCAGCCGTGGTTGTATGTCTATGCGACCCGGCAGCAACAACCTGAACTGTGGAATAGGGTCTTCGATGCCTTGAATGATGGCAACAAAATATGGGTACGCCTGGTGCCGTTGCTGATCGCCAGTTTTGTCCGGACGAATTTTGCCCGTAACGATCGACCGAACAGTTCTGCCCGATACGACCTGGGTGCCGCCAACGCATTCCTGTCGCTTCAGGCTACGCACGTCGGACTGAACGTTCACCAGATGGGCGGGTTTGACCCGGAACGGCTACGGGCTAATCTGAATGTGCCCCCGGCATTTGACCCTGTTGTGATTATGGCCATTGGGTATCCTGGCGACGCGGGAGTTTTGCCGGAAAACCTCAAAGTGCGTGAGCTCGCACCCAGGGAACGTTACTTGCAAAATGAGTTCGTCCGGAATCAGTCGTTCTTACCTCAATCAACCAGAGACCGCGAGCGCTGCTTGAGGCTCCAATGCCAGCGGAATACTGAACCGCACCTGAGTGCCTTCATTTTCTTTGCTGTGGATAAACATTTCACCGCCATTGAGCTTGATGAATTCCTTGCATAAGAGAAGGCCAAGGCCCGTACCCTTTTCCTGCAATGTTCCGGCCTTTGAAAAATAGATTTTTGAAGAAAGGATCGTATCGAGTTCCTGCCTTGACATGCCAATTCCGCCGTCGGTAACTGCGACTACACAAAAATCTATCTCGCGAAACGCCGACACGTAGACTTTTGCATTCGGCCGCGAGAATTTGATTGCGTTGTGAATCAGGTTGCGCAGAATGATTTGCAATTGGTTCGAGTCTGCCGTCACGTGCAACGGATCTTCAGCCTCGATAAGAATGTTGACATTCTTTCTTTCGGCTGCCTCCTTCATCAAATCGCATGCATCTGTAATGACATTGTTGATATTGACAACTTTTGACTCGGTTCGAATGCCCTCCATTTGGCTTAACGACCAGTTGAGCAGATTTTCAAGCGTACGCTCGGTGACTGAGAGGTTGTTTCTGAGTTTGTCGGAAACCGTAATGAACTCGTCCGGCGTGACTTTGTTTTTTCCCAAAAGGTCGAGCAGCGAACGCAGAGTCGCAATTGGTCCACGCAAATCGTGACTGATCACCGAAAAAAGCTTCGATTTGATGTTGTTGAGTTGTTGAAGTGTCTCTGCCTGAGACTGAATCTCCTCCTTTTGTTGCTCAATTGCCCGGTTTTTCGAAGCGAGCTCGACATTGGCATGCTCCTGCAGCCTTCGGAACCGTGTCAAAAAAAAGATACCAAGGCCAAGCAGAAGAACACAAAGCAAAAGAAAACCGACAAACCATCGCTGGTTTTTTACCCGTTGCTGTTGAACAAAATTGTCCTGGGCCAGCTGTTCGATCGTTTCTTCTTTCGACGACAGCTCATACAGGGATTGCATTTCCTGGATCTGGCCACTACGTTCCGTATTGTACAGGCTGTCCTTATAAAGACTCGATAATTTATGTTCCCTTACGGCAAGCTCGGGCTTGCGCTGATTCAAATAAATATCGCCGAGCAACGCGTGCACCTTGATCAACGTGTTCAGGTTCCTGATCTGTTTGTTGATGGGGATACTTTTTTTCAAAAGAATGATCGCGCTGTCTGTCTTGTTGGTGTGGAGCGCGTCGAGAGCGGCTTGATAATAGGTTATTCCCAATGCGCGGCGATTACCGGCCAGGCTGTCAAAGACCAGAGATATTCTGTTGTACATCGCGCTGTTCTTGTAGTCGTTTTTGTAGAAATAGATCTTAGCTTTCCTTCCGTAAAGGATGCTGATGTTTAGCGAGTCCTTGAAGGTTTGGAAAAGTTCGAGCGCTCTGTTCGCGTACGAGAGTGCGGAGTCATATTGCTGCGTCTCGGATAACAACATGGATTTTTCCCTGTAGGCTTCCGCGAGTAGCGGCACGTCGTGAGCCGTTTTCGATAACTGCAACGCCCGCTCTATGTATGCACTGCCTTGTCTATGGTTCTGCAAGTCTATGAACGTTCTCGCCAGGGAGAGCAGACATTTCCCCCAAAGATTCACATGCCGCGAGTTTTCAAAGATTTTCAATGCCTTGAAGCCGAATTCGGCACTGAAACGGTAATTCGCCTTCGCCCAGTACGCCTTCGAGAGGACATAGTAACCCAGACCTTCGAGCGCCGTGTAGTTTAGCTGCCGGGCCATCGCGACCGCCTCATTTGCCAATGCAATTGCTGAGTCAGGCTTGGAAAGAAAAAGTCGATAAGCAAGAGAGTCATGATTCAGAATCTGCAAGCTGTCTCGCGCTTCAAAATCGCGTCCCCACACCGTGCGCGGGAGCAAGCAGAGGTTAACTATGGTGAAACACCATATTGCAATGAATCTA
>DASPNN010000429.1:0-2276 GCA_035626495.1 Chryseosolibacter sp. | reverse complement strand
CATGTCGAGCATCTCGGTGCGGTTATACATTTTCACTTTGCCGGCTGCGATCTGCCGATTGAGTGCGCTGTAGGCGCCGAGGAGAAGCTGTTGGCCGGTTTGACCGCGGGCATAAAACGTGCGTGACACCTGTGCGCCTCCAAAGGATCGGTTATCAAGCAAACCACCGTACTCCCTTGCAAACGGTACTCCCTGCGCGACGCACTGGTCAATGATGTCGACGCTTACCTGGGCAAGCCGATAAACATTCCCTTCACGCGCCCTGTAGTCTCCGCCTTTGATCGTATCGTAAAATAATCTATAAACACTGTCACCATCATTCCTGTAATTTTTTGCCGCATTGATCCCGCCTTGCGCGGCAATGCTATGTGCCCGTCGTGGACTGTCCTGGAAGCAGAACGCCTTTACGCTGTATCCCAATTCCGCCAGCGATGCTGCGGCTGAAGATCCGGCAAGCCCTGTGCCCACGACAATGATCTCGTATTTGCGTTTGTTGGCCGGGTTGACAAGTTTAAGATTGAACTTATGCTTATCCCATTTTTCGGCCAGCGGTCCCTCAGGAATTCTAGAATCTAATTTCATGCTGATTGTATTTAGCATCCGGGTTGACGCCGGGTGCGCTGGTGGAGTTTCGTTTATTGCAGATAAATGAACACAGGTATCAATGCGAACAGCGCCGGTACGATGATCGCGAAGGCAACACCGACAAACTTAATGGCGCCGTTATATTTCACGTGGTTGAGTCCCAGCGTCTGGAACGCGCTGCCAAATCCATGATACAAGTGGAATCCAAGAACGCCCATGCTCACAACGTACAGGATAACATACCATAATTCGCTATAGGCCACGTGGACCGTCCGAAAGAGGTCCTTAACATCCTCGCCGTCATAGTTTGCCACCGGCACCGCCCCCCAATGCATTTCGTACCAGAACGTTCTCAGGTGAATGACCAGGAAGATCAGGATCAAGGTACCGAGAATCCCCATGTTGCGCGACGACCAGCTCGACGGGTTGCGGGTTACGGCATATCCTTGGGCGCCACGTGCTTTGCGATTATTCACCGAAAGTATAATGGCCCATACCACGTGAAAAATAATAAAAAGGTAATTGACGATCGAAATGGTCTTGATGATCGGGTTGGAGGTCATGAACTTTGCGTACTGGTTGAAGGCTTTCCCCTCATCGCTGTGCAGCAGCTGAAGGTTTCCGGCCAGGTGAACCACCAGAAACAAAATGAGGAACAGACCCGTCAGGGCCATGATCAGTTTTTTCCCTATACTGCTGGAGAAAAAATTCGTAAACCAATTCATTGCTGTGTTAGTGAAGTTTTTGAGGTGCGCCCAAAAATACTTCGCGATGATTTACGAAACAATGAAGCCTCTTTATTTTAATAAGGTCTAAATAAGCGGGCTGGTGATGACCTACAGCAGGCGGGAAGCCGAGAAGACGAAGATGATTAATCCGATTGCGACGAGCATTACAAATAAAAACCATTCCCGTTTTAAAATGGACATGATCTTTTCAAGCAGCGATTTCATAATCCTGTATTAGGTTCTTAGGACAAATACCCAACAATTGAGCCGATTTCGTACCCTTCTGAATCTCAATATTTTATGCTGAAACAGATACAGACTTTTCCGTTTGGAAAGCAGCTGTTTCTCAAAGTGGGAAGGCCGAGGGCGGTTGTTATAATCAAACCAGTCGTTCTGTTATGGCGTCATTGCATCCAGCAGGTTTTGATAATCACGTTTGCATTTTGACAGCGAATGTCCAACAAAACACAGTAACTTTACCCTTTACAACCACTACTCTCCGATGTATTTGATCTTCGATACGGAAACCACTGGCATTCCGCATAATAAGACTGCACCTCTTACTGATCTGGATAACTGGCCACGTGTCGTTCAGCTGGCGTGGCAACTTCATGACGGCTATGGCAGGCTGATCTCACGAAACAATTTGATTGTCAAACCCGACGGTTTCGATATCCCCTACAAGGCAGAGCAGGTTCATGGGATTTCTACAAAACGCGCTACGGAGGAAGGACATGACCTGGAATTTGTACTCGATGCTTTTTTGCAGGATCTCGCCAGTGCGAAATTACTGATCGGCCACAACATCGAGTTCGACATCAATATCCTGGGTGCAGAAATGATCCGCCGGCACCGCGAACCTGAAACAATACTGAAGATTGAAAAGGTCGATACCGGCATCGTCTCGACAGAATTCTGCCAGTTGAGCGGCGGGATTGGCGGCAGGCTGAAGATGCCGCGGCT
>DASPNN010000428.1:0-4839 GCA_035626495.1 Chryseosolibacter sp. | reverse complement strand
CATATTGCTGCAACTTTGAATCGATGGTCGTGTAGATTTTCAAACCGTCTTTGTAAAGGTCGTACGGACTTCCATCGGGCTTCGTGTTCTGCTCGCACCACTTTTGGATATAACTCTTGAGATATTCCCTAAAGTAGGTAGCGATTTCCCGCTTTTCGGAGACTGGGTTATATTTCAGGTTCAGCGGAAGTTCCTGCAGGGAGTCTTTCAGGGTCTTCGAGAGCAGGTTGTACTTTCCCATTTGCGCAAGCACAACATTCCTCCTGGTGAGTGAATTCTTTGGGAAAAGTCGCGGATTATAATTGTGCGTGGCCTTGAGCATGCCGATCAGAACCGCAGCCTGGTCAAGGCTCAGATCTTTGGCATTCCTTGAGAAGAACCGCTGTGCGGCTGCCTGTATTCCATAGGTATTGTCACCAAACGGAATTGTATTCAGGTACAGCGTAAGTATCTCTTTCTTTGTATAGATATTCTCCATCTTACGGGCGATAACTGCCTCCCGAACTTTGTTGACAAGCATTGACATTACCCAGTAGTCTTTCCGGGGATACAAGTTCTTGGCAAGCTGTTGTGTGATGGTGCTTCCTCCGCCCGCCGACTCGTCCTGCATGAGTATGGATTTGACAAGCACACGCCCCAGGCTTCGGATATCTATACCGTTGTGGTTGTAAAACCGGACATCTTCCGTTGCAATCAGCGCCTCGATAACCATCGGGGAAATATCATCGTACCGTACCTGGGTCCGGTCCTGGATAAAATACCGGCCGATGAGAACGCTGTCCGCCGTATATACCTCCGAGGCGATCGGATTTTGAATCGCTTTCAGATCGGTCTTGTCCGGTATCTCGGAAAGTACAACGGCAAAGAGAATCAGGACCGCCATCACCGGCAGAGCGAGAATTCCCGCGGCAACGCTCGCCTTCGGATGGGCCTTCATGAAGGTGACGCCTTTCGTCATCCGCGCCCGAAGCATCCGCCGCAGCCCAATCGATTTGTTATACTGGAGTAGGAAACGATCCCTGAGGGTGAGGAAAAACTTGTTAAAAAATCTCTGCATAATCCATCTACACAATCCGTGGTTAACGGATTAAAAAATTGCACCACCGGATGGGCAGGTGCCGTCGCTGAGATTCAATCTTATTTTGCCTCCAGCGCCGCTTCGTGTTCGAGTTGCTGGATCATTTTGTGAAGAAACTTGATCAAACGTTTGCGTTGAGCGTTTTCACTTGAACTCCATTTTTCCTTATCAAACCGTTTATGGGCAACTTTATATTTAACGCCTGTCATCGCTGTGGTATAGTCATTGGCGTTCATCTTTCGTACATGCTGATGGGCGACGATATACCAGTGGTACTCGGTCCCCACGGGCGCGCCCGAACCCTCCGGCGCCTTTCCCGCCCTGCGCTTGGTCACCCCATAGGTGAATTGCCACTCATCCGGCGTAACCTTTTTTTCCTTCCACTCCCCATTGTCATAGTACCATTTGTGGCCGCGACCGATCTTCATTCCCGTATAGGTCTGGCCGGCAAAATCTTTCCGCTGGTTGTAACTCTTTGCCACCTGGGAAACCGCCGCTGACCTTTTTCCAGTAGCTGCTCCACCAGCGGCCTTCCTGACAACTGGTCTTCGTGATGTTCGCGTAGCCATAAGCGTTGCAATTTCGTTGAACATGACGAAAGGCAAAAAAATGTGCCGACCGTCAGTGTAGGCTTTTTCAACAGTGCGGACCGTTTTACTCAGAGCTAAAAAAGAAATCCCAGCCGGAAATACACGAGCGTGCCTTCCTTCGACCGACCGGCTTCGAGGCTCAATACGGCGGCATTGAATGGTGTAAACCATACCCCGCCGCCCCAGCCGCGGTGCCAGGTCTTTGAACGGCCGCTGGCTGAAGGGTCCAAACCGCTCGCGTCCTGATACCATACCCGGCCGACATCGTGAAATGCGAGTACCCCCATCGTTGCGGGAAACAGGTATGTGCGAAATCGTGTCAAAGTCAGCCGTGCCTCGGTATTACTGAAGAACCGCGCATCGCCATAAAAGCGCGTTTTCCGGAAACCACGCAATTCGGTTTTCCCATCAAGGACCTGTGCCTGATAAAAGGCATATGGTCCTTTATTCAACCCTCCCCCGGCACGTGCCGCGAGCATCAATCGCCGCGGGGCGCGGAATCGATAGTAAAGGGCCAGCGCACTCTCGTAGCTGTTAAACGCGTTCGCATCCGTTGACAACCCTGTGACATTCCTTCCCCCGACATTCAAAACCACTCCACGGGACGTGAATTTTTCATTGTCACGTTTATCGATCCCAAATTGCCAGGCAACGCCGGCAAAACTGTGGGCCACATCAAAGACCTCGCCTTCCAAGCCAGACGCGAATTCTGAAATGTATCTCGGGTCACCCGCCTCCGGCTCCTCAAGCTGTATCCGCTGAAAAACCGGACCGATGCGAAAGGTCCAGGCGCTCAAAAACTTCCTGGAGAACGACACGTCCGCGCGCAACTCTTTAAAGCGAAACCTGTAATAGTCGATCGCATCATCAACCGTCACGCCAGGTCGCTCATCGATGTCGCGGTCAAACCGCGTTTCATTTCCAAGGCCAAAGAAATTGTTGACATAGTTGGGCGAGTTTAAGTTCAGGTCAAAGTCGAGATCCCACTTGCCGACCAATGCCACATACCGAGCCATGTACCGGAAATTATAGGACAAGGTGAGCGGTGCCGCGGCAGCGAGCACGATGTGCCGCTGCCTGAATGGTTCTTTGCGAAACCCGTGATTGACAAAGACAAAGCCGCCTCCGGCAAACAAGCCATCATCCGGATTATAGTTTCCATAAATCAAAGGCGCAAGCCGGTCGTACCGGAAGGATTTGCGGTTGTAATCATTGACTTCCCCTGTCCGTGAGCGACGGTCGCGAACAGACCTCTTCCCTGCCAGCACACTGTGTTGAAACTGGTCGTAAAAGATTGTGGGCTTTCCAGCAGACACGGAACCGTCCTTCAATGTATCTTGTCCCTGACCTCCGATGATCCGCACCAGGATCGGATTTCGGCTTTCGCCGGCGATGTCAAACCGGTCATCGCCCCCCAAACCATACAGCCGGACCTCCTGGGTTTCTTCCCGGTCGAACGACCGTTTGAAAAGAAGCCTGCCCTTTATGCCTTCCTTCGTAAGTTTATAGACCGAGACATCGATGTTACCATCCGGCTGGCGTTCGACCTCAAATTGCTCGCGCTTATCAGATCCCGTTACGTCCACCTCGCGAGCGAGAAAGGCATAAAGAGATTCGGCGTCGTGTACCAGCCGATTGCGCCGCGATTTAAGATGGGAAACGATGCGCTGGCCGTGGAGAGAAAATATCTCCAAAGGCCATCGCCGGATCGCCCCTTCGATTACCTCGTCGGTGAGCGCCTCCTGCAACGCCTGCGCTGTGGCGATCCATTCAACCCGGGACAGTTGCGTGAGAAATGTGCGATCAAAATAACGTGCGTTGAATGACAACCCGGGGGCCCAGTCGATGCGTTCGTCGAAGCCTTCAAATTTCGGCAGCGCCCACTTGCGGCTCCAGATCTTCGAAAGCTTGCCCTCGTTTACAAAAAATGCCTGGTCACGGTCGCGCGGAATTGGTCTGAACATTTTCGTCTTTTTATCTCCGAAGGTGGCCCAGCGCCACTGGTCATCATGCCGGTCCCAGTCCCCGATCAACAGGTCAAAGAGGCGCGAGCGAAGCACAAATTTCTGGTCGACCTGGTTGTCGTTGTCATCGACCAGCTTTTCGATAACCTTCGTCGTGTTGATAATCTTATCGGACCTGCCAAAGGATTCAGCTCCGGACCAATTACCTGCTGGCCTCTCCTCGAACAGCGCAAGCGAGTTTGCGAATAGTTTCCGATAATCGCCGAGACGCGGGTCGTCCGGTATATACACCAGTTGCGGATTGGTGTGATAGATCCCGGCCGCAGCGGCCAACGGTGGCACTACCAGCGCAGCATACGGGTGCGATGCGGAGATCTGATCCTGCACCAGGTCCTGTGCAAAGGTTTTCCGTAAAACCGGCGGAACAGCTTTCTCGGGATATTTTTCGACCGAGCGCAAAACCCACTCGTGTCCGGTAGAATCTTCCATCCGGATGGATAGCGTTTGCATGCCTCCGCCCCGCTGCAGAATCCTCATACCGCCCTGGGCCGCGCCGATGTCAAAAACAGGGACACGAACTGTTTGCGCCCAGGCATCCCGGTAGTTTTTGCCCAGCAGGGATTCTTTGGCGCTTCCAGCCCGATAGCGGTTACTGGCGTTAACTTCAACGACCTGACCATCGAAATCCCGCATCCCGGTTTCCGGCGCCCGAGGTCTATCGTGAAGCTTGATCGGGTGGCTAAAAATCTCTCGGCCTTCCAGGTTGTTTTCATCGGCCTGATAAAAGCGAAGCACGGCTTCCCCGTCGGCATAAAGTTCGATCGCGCCAAAACCCCTGACATCCTCGGCAAATACGGCGTACTTCTTCCGGCGCACATGCTCGGTCTTAGCAGCAGAGCCACTGACAATGAAATGACTGCTGTCCTTCAAGATGTACTGCAATGCATGCTCATGACCGGCAACAAAAACGGACCCGGGATATTCCCGCATGATCGCCATGATGCCCTCGCTGAATTCGCGGTAGATCGGGTGTGATGTGTCTTGAAGGTGACCGAACCACTTCCGGTACAACGGATAGATTGATCCAACTACCGGTAAGGGAACGTACAGGTAATGGCTGAGCTCTGCCAGGGGAAATATGTGTGCCGACAATGGGTAGACACCACCGTGTTCCCCATATGTGATCAGCGGGTGATGTCCGGCGACG
>DASPNN010000427.1:0-11061 GCA_035626495.1 Chryseosolibacter sp. | reverse complement strand
CCTGGAATTTATCTACGAGGAACGCACGCGCGAATTCGTCGGAGAGAACTGGCATCGCAACGATATGATACGTTTCGACAAATACGAGGGGCTATGGGGCTTCAAAACGAATGCGGATCCCGACAAGCGACTTTTCCCTATCCCCACGAACGCCATTCAGCTCAACCCGTTGCTTGAGCAAAACGACGGATATTAAATTGGGTTAAGTAAATGCCCGTGGTCGAGTTGCGATCCGGGCCTTTTTTTTCACTGTATACGCGTTTGCAAGATCAATATAAAACCACTCAACACCGGAAGGAGTGAAGCATTGTATTTGTTTATTAGGACCGGGGCGAATACTGGTCGTCGTTGTGTCCCTGCTCGTCGGCGGGGACCTGTTCGCCCAACTCGACCGAAAAGCATCGGAAGATCTGATCCGTCGCGTGGTACCAAAACACGCTGCAAAGTTTCGCGTCGAGTATCTTCCCGGCGCCGGAGAAGGCGACGTCTTCGAGATCCGCAGCGAGAATGACAAGATCGTGCTGCGTGGAAACAACGGAGTGGCAATAGCCTCCGCGTTGTATCATTACATCCGGAACTTCACACAGGGACAGATAACCTGGAACGGGACAAACCTCGAGCTGCCCAAATCGCTGCCGGCCGTCACCATACCCGTCCGGAAAACCTCCCCGTATGAATACCGCTACTACCTGAACTACTGCACTTTCAATTACAGCATGAGCTGGTGGGATTGGAGCCGTTGGGAACAGGAGATCGACTGGATGGCGTTGCACGGCATCAACATGCCCCTTGCCATTACCGGCCAGGAGGCCATTTGGTATGAAGTATACAAGGAGCTCGGTTTCTCCAAACACGACCTCGATCACTTTTTCTCCGGCCCCGCTTATTTTGCCTGGTTCTGGATGGGCAACCTCGATGGCTGGGGCGGCCCGTTGCCCGCCCGCTGGATGCAAACGCACAAGGAATTACAACATAAAATCCTGCGACGTCAGCGACAGTTGGGAATGAAGCCCGTGCTCCCGGCATTCACCGGTCATGTTCCGGCGAGTTTCACACGATATTTTCCCAACGCCAAGCTGAAAAAAACAAACTGGGGCAATGGCTTCGGGGACACGTATATCCTCGATGCAAACGATCCGTTGTTTACCGAGATCAGTCGCCGGTTCCTGGAAAAACAACGGCAGGTATATGGTACGGATCATCTCTATTCCGCGGATACATTCAACGAAAATGAACCGCCATCCGACGATCCCGCGTTCCTGTCCGACCTGAGCCGGAAAGTCTACGACGGCATGAAGTCCGCCGATCCGGAGGCAACCTGGGTCATGCAAGGGTGGCTGTTCTACAGCGACCGGGAATTCTGGAGACCCGCGCAAATCAGGGCATTGCTCGACGCCGTACCTGACGATCATATGATCATCCTCGACCTGGCCGCCGAGATAGAGCCCGTCTGGAAAAGAACAGACGCGTTCTATGGAAAACCCTGGATCTGGAACATGCTTCATAATTTCGGAGGGAACGTCAATATGTTCGGCCGGATGGACCTGGTCGCTGCTGCGCCAGCCGAAGCAAAACGCGATCCCCATGCCGGAAAAATGAAAGGCATCGGCCTGACCATGGAAGGCATCGAGCAAAATCCCGTGCTGTACGAACTCATGACCGACCACATTTGGGATGACCAGCCCGTTGTCCTCGAGGATTGGCTAACCCGGTATGTCGCCCAACGGTATGGATGCGCCGCCAACAGCGCCCTCACGGCGTGGAACATCTTACGGCAAACCGTGTACAACGGCCAGGACATACGCGACGGAGCCGAATCCATCATCTCCGCGCGTCCCACACTGGACTCACACCGGCGTTGGGTCGCAACCCGCCTGAACTACCGGCCCGAACAACTTTTGCGGGGCTGGGACGAACTCATGACCGCCATCCCGGACTGCAAGCCAACGGAAGGTTTCCGTTACGACCTAGTGGACGTTTCGCGCCAGGTGCTGGCAAACTATGCGCTGACACTGCACAAAAAATTTGTTACGGCTTACCGGGAAAAAGACACCGCGCAATTCAACGTCCATACGAAGTTGTTCCTTAACCTGATGGACGACCTCGATTGGCTGCTTGCGTCGCGCAAGGAGTTCCTGCTGGGAGCGTGGGTCGAGTCCGCAAAAGCCTGCGGTAAATCGCGGGCAGAGCAGGCACTGTACGAAATCAATGCAAAAAACCTCATCACTCTGTGGGGCGACCGCAATAACCGGTTGCACGAATACGCATGTCGCCAATGGAACGGACTGATCGGTGATTTTTACAAGCCCCGGTGGGAGCAGTTTTTCACCGTGCTGCAAACCGCCATGGAAACGGGTCGCGAACCGGATCTCGCGGTATTCGAAGAACGAATCAAAGATTGGGAATGGAATTGGGTGAATGCATCAAAGTCATATGCCCGTACGGCCGGGGAAGACGAGTTGCACAGGGTGAAACAGATTTATAACAAGTACCGGAATGTCATCGCGGCTTCCTATGAATAACCTCGACAGAACAACAAGCGCCAGGTCCGTTGACACACTGCGGCATGGGATCAACGTTCTTGAGCGGTTTCTTTCCCTGGATGTGTTCAGGGGCGTCACCATCTGCCTGATGATCATCGTCAACACACCGGGCAAGGGCGCAACGCTGTTCCCTTACCTGGTGCACGCCCGTTGGTTCGGATTTACCCTGGCCGACATTGTTTTCCCCTCATTCCTGTTCGCCGTCGGCAATGCGATGAGCTTTTCGGTTGACAAAATGCAATCACAACCGGAAAGATCATTCTTTCAAAAGATCATCAAACGCACGTTGCTGGTATTCATGCTGGGCTTCGTCCTCTACTGGTTCCCGTTTGTCATGCGTGGTGTGGATGGCGAGTGGATCTTCAAACCTCTGAGCCAGGCGAGAATCATGGGCGTGCTCCAACGCATCGCGATTTGTTATTTCTTCTGCGCATTGATGATCCGTTACCTCAGTCAGGCGACGATGTTTTTCGTCGCCGCAGTCTCGCTGTTACTGTACTGGACTTTGCTATACGTTTTCGGGCAAAGCGGCGCCGAGCTCAGCATGTCGGGCAATGCCATTGTCAAGCTTGATCTGTTCCTGCTCGGTGAAAATCACATCTACAAAAAGGATGTGATGCCTTTCGACCCCGAGGGAATTTTAAGCACGCTTCCAAGCATGGTAAACGTGCTGGCGGGGTACTGGACCGGGAAATTCATCCAGCGCAAAGGCAAAACATTCGAGTGCCTCAAGGTATTGATGGTCGCCGGCGCAGGACTTGTAGCCATGGGGTTGTGGTGGAGCCTCGTATTCCCGATTTCAAAAAAACTCTGGACAAGCTCATTCGTGCTATATACCACAGGGATCGATATCCTCTTCCTGTCGGCATTGATCTATCTGGTCGAGCTGCGGGGGTTTACCGGCGGCACCCGTTTTTTTAATGTGTTCGGTAAAAACCCTTTGTTCATCTACCTGGTGTCTGAGGTTCTCTATATCACCCTTTCAGTCATTCGGCTGCCATCGGGGGAATCCGTGTTTGAGTGGCTCAGCATACGCGTATTTCAGCAGATCATGTCCGGGCCCTCGGGAAGCCTGCTGACTGCCGTGTCCTTCATGCTCGTTTGCTGGTGCCTTGGGTGGTGGCTGGACCGCAGGAAAGTATATATCCGCCTATAGGCAAATCCAGCGGAGTTTGAATAACCAACTAAACTACATCCTATGCCTGTGACTGGCTGCGGCCCGAAGCTCGCCGCATTCTTTCGATTGTTAACCGGCGCGCTCTTGTCGTGCCTGGTGTCCGTCTCGGGCCTGTGCCAGCAGCCCGTAGACCTGGTCTATCCCCACCTCGACGCCGCCAACTCCCGCTGGTTTTACTTTTCATCCGCCAGCGTCCCATTCGGCATGATCAATCTTTTTCCGGACAACAACATTTCCGGAGAATGGCACAGCGGATACCGGTACAACGAAGACACGATACGCTGTATCAGTCATATCCACGAATGGCAGCTCGCCGGAGTCGCTGTCATGCCGGTGGCTTTCCACGACGGCGACGTGCTCTCCGTGCTGCGAAATATGTCATCGGCATTTTCGCACGATCGCGAGCAGGTGAGTCCGGGCTATCACCAGGTTGTGCTCGACCGCTTTGGCATCAACGCAGAGCTGAGTGCCTCAACACGCGCCGGATTTCATCGTTACACGTATACACAATCCGGGCAGGGTGTTATTTTCGATTTCGGCGGACAGCTGGGGCCTTCAATGATCGCGTCAGGCGGGTTCTCAAAGACAAATGCCAACGAGCTCCGCGGATATGTGACCAACGCACCGACTTTCCGCCGGCCAAAAGACACACCCGTCTACTTCACCGCCATCTTCAACCGCCCGATCAAAAATATCTACCTTCTCGCCAACGGCGTCGTAACGAATGTCGAGCAATGGTCGGGCGAGCAGGGGAGAATCCTTGTTACCTTCGACGACGCAGAGCCCATGTTGATGATGAAGGTAGGCGTGTCGTTCACCGACGAGGAGGGTGCGTCGCGAAATGTCAATGCCGAAATCCCCCATTGGAACTTCGATGAGGTCAGACACCAGGCACGCAAGCGGTGGAACGAGATGCTTTCCCGAATCGGCATCGCGGGCGGAACCCGGGAACAACAACGGCGATTTTATACCGACCTCTGGCATGCCATACAAGGTCGTCGCATCATCAGCGATTTCGATGGCAGATACTCCGATCACACGGGAACGACGCGTGTGGTCAGACAGACACCCATCGATGACGACGGCAGACCGAAATTCAACATGTACAACTCCGATGCTTTTTGGGGGGCGCAATGGACGTTGAATACATTGTGGCAATTGGTTTACCCCGAGGTTGCGGAAGAATTTTGCAACTCGTTTATCGAGTACTACAAGAACGGCGGACTGATCCCCCGTGGCCCATCCGGCGGGGCCGATACCTTCGTGATGACAGGCGCGTCATCGACACCGTTCTTTGTCAGCGCCTGGCAAAAGGGCATCCGGGGATTTGATGTCGCCACCGCTTACGAGGGTCTCAAAAAGAATCACCTGCCCGGAGGGGCGATGGCCAAAGCCGGGTACGAGCACCATTCAGCAAAAGGCGGGGGCCTGGAACACTACATCGGCAAAGGGTGGGTGCCTTATCCCGTGCGACAGAAGGAATACGGTTTTCACCAGGACGGCGCAGGCATGACACTCGAATACGCCTACCAGGACTGGACCCTCGCCCAATTGTCAAAGGCACTCAACCATGACGCCGATCATGAATATTTCCTAAAACGATCCCAGCATTACAGGAGCCTTTATAATCCGCAGACGGGTTTTATGCAGCCGAAAGATTCGGCCGGCCAATGGAAAAAGCCTTTCGATCCATTGCTTTACGACAACGGTTTCGTGGAAGGAAATGCCGCACAGTTTACCTGGTTTGTTCCGCATGACCTCGACGGATTATTCACACTGATGGGCGGCCGCGACAGCGCAATCAACCGGCTCAATGAACAGTTCGAGCGGTCGTCAACCCACGGCTTTTGCAGCGAACACCCCGGCCTGGCAAACAAGGTTGTCGATGAAAAACGCACCTGGCTCAACTACTCGAACCAGCCCTCGATGCACGCATCTTTTATTTTCAATCACGCCGGCGCCCCCTGGCTTACACAGTATTGGACACGGGAAGTGGTCGATCACGTTTACAGTGCGTTGTCGCCATCCGAAGGTTATTCAGGTGACGAAGATCAGGGACTGATGGGAGCGCTGGGCGTGATCCTGAAGATGGGGATTTTCCAGATGACCGGGGGCTGTGAGCCGGATCCTCGCTACGACATCTGCAGCCCGATCTTCGACAGCATCACGATCAAACTCGATCCGCGATATTATCCCGGCAAGTCATTCCGTATAGAGACGCGCAACAACAGCCACGCGAATCGTTACATCCGGTCAGCAAGGCTGAACGGGAAGTCACTGAGCAGGGCGTTTCTCCGCCACAGTGAGATCGTCACCGGTGGAACGCTCGTCATCCAGATGAGCGACAGCCCGAATAAACGATGGGGTCTGGCCAGGGAGTGATTAGCGCACGCGTGCTACCACCGGACCGTCGCGCCGTTTTCCACCACATGGCCGGGCTGCATGATTGTAGTTGTGATAAATATTTCAGAGGGGCTCCTACCACCATGGTCCATCAATGTATCCAGAAGCTTCATCAGTATTAACCTACGCTTTTTTTATCATTTCAGTTCTTACAACTTATGCAATGTCTCCCTCTACCAACGTGAGCTCATATTCAGGCTTTGCGGCTCGGCTTCTCCGGAAAAAACCGTTATCTTCATTCGGCAAAAAGCCGCGAGTCTTATAGCCATGGCCGACGCAAAATTTAAACCCACGGGCAAGTCAGTCGAACGATTGATCGACGAAGCGCCTGACGAAAAAGTCCGGGACGATTGCTATGAACTGATCCGCGTCATGAAGAAAATTACCGGAGCTGAACCGGTTGTCTGGGGACCGGACAGCATTGGCTTTGGAAAATACCACTACGTGTACGAGAGCGGCTACGAAGGGGATTCCCCCCTGGCCGCATTTGCCGCAAGGAAGTCTAACATTACCCTCTATGTCATGCACCCCGAGCTGCCCGAACGGGACGAACTTCTGAAAAAGCTTGGCAAACACAAAGCAAGCAAAGGCTGTATCTACATCAAAAAGCTCGACGACATCGACACAAAAGTGCTGGAAAAAATAATCGCCAAATCCATGGCGTATGTAAAGAAGAAATATCCGCATTGAATTTCAGCGCATTGTGGAAAGGACGGCTTCGCGAAGGCCCGTTCTCTAACATCAGACCGGGTTGTGTGCGTGGGGCGGCTAAGCGCCACAAAGTCCCCAAAGGCTCACAAAGTTCTGCGGCATTTCATGCAACTTCGCGCCTTCGGGCCTTCGTGGCCTCGAACACACGCGTTTCGCCATCCCGCCGAGCATTTCCGACAGAAAAGGTGTAAAGCCTACACTTATTTAGAAATTCGGTTAAATTTAGGCCGGAGGTGAAACGCGTGGTGCGGAAGAACCCTCACGGCCCTGATTATATTGGAACAGAAATGAGAAAAAAAGTAGCTCTTTTATTATTCACTCTCGTGATTGGCGCGCACGCACAGGATCGCGGGCCGTTGAAGCTTTGGTATAACACACCCTCGGGAAATACGTGGGAAAATGCCCTGCCCATCGGAAACGGAAGACTCGGGGCGATGATTTATGGAAATCCGGAAACGGAAATTATCCAGTTGAATGAACATACGCTATGGAGCGGAAGCCCAAATCGCAACGACAATCCGGAAGCGTTGGGCGCGCTTCAGCAGATACGGCAACTCCTCTTCGATGGACGCTACAAGGAAGCCGACCAGCTCGTGGGAAAAACGATCATTACAAAAAAGTCGCATGGTCAGATGTTCCAGCCAGCCGGGAGTCTCCGACTGACATTTCCGGGGCACGGCACCTGCACCAGCTATTATCGCGAACTTGATCTCAACAGAGCCGTGGCAAAAGTTTCATATACGGTCGGCGGCGTGAATTATGTAAGGCAGATGATCGCCTCCCTGCCAGACCGTGTGATCGCTGTACGCCTCACAGCGAGTAAATCGAAAAAAATTTCGTTCACCGCGAGCTTTCCAACTCCACAGCCTAAGGCAAAGGTTTCCACAGCCTCCCATGAATTGATCGTTTCCGGAACAACCATCGATCACGACGACATAGAAGGTATGGTTCGGTTCCAGGCAATTTCAAGGATCAAACCAGAAGGAGGGACGATCACCCCGACAGATACGTCTTTAATCGTGAAAGACGCCAACGCCGTCACCATCTACATTTCGATCGCAACAAACTTCAACAGCTACAACGATCTCCGTGGTGACGAAAAAGAGCGCGCTGGAAATTACCCGGAGCAGGCTTCTTCCAAATCATTTGACCAATTGTTAAACAGACATGTTGCTGAATATCAAAAATATTTCGACCGGGTTACACTCGACCTCGGCGCGTCGGACGCATCCAAACTCCCGACCGACGAACGACTGAAAAAGTTCCGGGTTGTCAACGATCCGCAATTGGTCGCTCTCTATTTTCAGTTTGGCCGCTACCTGTTGATCGCGTCGTCACAGCCGGGAGGGCAGCCCGCAAACCTACAGGGAATCTGGAATCCGTGGATGCATCCTCCCTGGGACAGTAAATACACGATCAACATCAACGCCGAGATGAATTACTGGCCCGCCGAGAAAACCAACCTCGCAGAGCTTCATGAACCTTTCCTGCAGCTGGTCAAAGACCTGTCGGAAACCGGGAAAGAAACAGCCCGAGTCATGTATGGCGCCCGCGGATGGGTCGCACACCACAATACCGACATCTGGCGCGCTACCGGAGCAATAGATGGGCCGTTGTGGGGGTGCTGGACGGGGAGCGCAGGATGGATGAGCCAGCATTTGTGGGAGCACTATCTTTACAGTGGTGATAAAAAATATTTACGGTCGGTGTATCCGGTGTTAAAAAACGCTGCAGTCTTTTATGTTGATTTTTTGGTAAAGCATCCGAAATATGAATGGCTTGTGGTGAGCCCTGGAATGTCACCCGAGAACGCGCCGGCCGCGCATCAAGGAACATCCCTGGACGCAGGCACTACGATGGACAACCAGATCGTCTTCGATATTTTTAGCACTACGATTCGCGCCGCAGAGCTCCTTGACATCGACAAATCCTTTGCCGACACCTTGCGGGCTATGCGCCGCAACCTGCCGCCGATGCACATCGGTCAGCATGGCCAATTGCAGGAGTGGCTCGAAGACATCGATGATCCCAACGACCAGCACCGTCACATTTCACATTTGTATGGTCTGTTTCCGTCTAACCAGATCTCGCCTTATCGCACACCCGAACTTCACGCCGCGGCGGCGAAAACCCTCACACACCGCGGTGACGTTTCGACGGGTTGGAGCATGGGCTGGAAGGTAAACTGGTGGGCGCGCATGCTCGATGGAAATCATGCTTATAAGCTGATCCAGGACCAACTGACACCTGTAGGCACCAATGAAGGTGGCGGCGGCACTTACAACAACCTGTTTGATGCACATCCCCCTTTTCAAATCGATGGGAATTTTGGATGCACGTCGGGTATCGCGGAAATGTTGATGCAGAGCGCAGATGGCGCACTCCATTTACTTCCGGCACTTCCTGATTATTGGCGATCCGGCCGGACTACCGGTTTACGGGCCAGGGGCGGGTTTGAGCTTGTCAGCATGGAGTGGAAGGATGGTAAACTTGTCAAGGCAATTATCCTTTCACGGCAGGGTGGAAATTTACGGCTTCGGGCTCCCAACGCGATGAAGTCAAGCGGTGGAAAAGCCCTCACGCCGGCATCGGGCAATAACAGCAACCCGTTTTATCATGTTGATGACATACCGGAACCCATCATTTCGCCAAAGGCAAATCTTCAACGTCTCACGGTACGAGAGACTCACCAATACGACCTGGTAACCTCGGCGGGAAAGACTTACACATTTGTAGCGCAGTAAAGATCAATGATCGGGAAGGAAGACACAGCCTGCCCTTACGCGGCGTGAACCTCGTCGGGATGCAGGCGGAAGAATACCTGGAAGGTCGTGCCCTCATCGACCTTACTGGTCACTTCAATGCGCCCGCCCATGGCGTGGATCTGTGTTTTGATGAGATACAATCCAATGCCGCGGCCGTCAATGTGTGAATGAAAACGGTTGTAAAGCACGAACAGCTTGTCTCCGAAAGCAGACAGATCGATCCCGGACCCGTTATCCTGGACCGAGAGACAAATGTGGTCGTCGATAAGCTGAGAAGACACCCGGATCACCGGATCGCGATCGGGGTGCCGGTACTTGATGGCGTTGCTGATCAGATTGACGAGAATGCTGTTGAGATAAGGCTTTACAGTTTTCACCGCGGGTGCGTCGGAAAAACTTTCGATAATGACCGCCCTGTACTCCTGGATCTCCTTTTCCAGGGCAGTCTTCACAAGACCCAGCTCCGATACAAAACTTACATCCTGGAATACAAGAGAATTGTCCTCGCGTGCTTCGAGGATGGTGTTGAGATCCCTGACAACCCGGTCGAGCTCGCGTGTCGTTGAAACGATTTTTTCGCACACTACGCGCGTGTCGTGGCCGTCCGTCCCGGTCAGTTCGAGCAATTGGCCCAGGCCGAGTATTCGCGCCACGGGTGCGCGCAGGTTGTGCGCCGAGATGAAGGCAAATTGCTCCAGCTGCTGGTTGTATTCACTGAGTGTCTTTGTTCTTTTTGCAACCTCTTTTTCCAGCGACTCGTTCCGCAGCTGAATTTTCTGATTTTGGGCTTCGATAATTGCCCGCGCGGCCTGAAGCTCCTGGTTCTGCAACGCCACAAGATCACGCTGCGCGGAAATCTCCTCCTGACTGCCGATCAGCTCCTCGTTTTGTGTGATCAGCTCCTGGCGCTGTTCCATCAACTGCAGGTTTTGTCGCCTGATCTCCTCTTCACGCATCATCAACTCCCGGGTCCGGTCCGCAACAACCGCCTCAAGCCGTTTGTTGCGCCGTTCAATGGTACGGATCCGAATTCGATAAAAACCGATCGCAGCCCCGGCAACCGCGCCAAGGGCCAGCGCCCGGAACCACAAGGTTTCCCACCATGGCGGAAGCACATGGATCACCAGCGAAGTGCCAGCATCATTCCAGTAGCCGTCATTATTGCTCGCCCGCACATGAAAAGTATACGTGCCGGGATCGAGGTTGGTGAATGTTGCTGAACGCTGGTCTCCCACATAATTCCATTGTTCATCGAAACCGTCGAGTTTGTAGGCATATCGGTTCTTGTGACTGGCCGTAAAATTAATCGCGACGTAATTCAGCGTAAACAGGTTGAACTCATGGGGCAGACTGATCTCCTTTGTTTTGCTGATATGTGAAGTAAGGACACCCCGCGCGTCGTCGACAGCGATCGCCTGGTTGAGCAGCTTCAGGTCCGAGATCAAAACTTTCGGAATATGCG
>DASPNN010000426.1:0-2904 GCA_035626495.1 Chryseosolibacter sp. | reverse complement strand
TTGCTATTTCTGCTATGAAGTCATTCTGTAAATTTGACTTTTGCGCTTCTAATCTGTTATTTTTTAAGTCGTCCATACAATCGGTTTTATGCCAATATTTTCTTGTACACTGTTGGCTTTTCCTGCGTCAGAGGTAGTTCGGCCTGATGGAGCGATTCTGAATGGCCGATAAAAAGATAACCGCCAACAGCGAGATGAGCAGTAAGCTTTTTCACAACTTCCAATTGAGTTTTGCGGTCGAAATAGATCAGTACATTCCGGCAGAAGACGATGTCGAAGATTCCGTCAACCGGTAAAACGGCATCCATCAAATTAATTCTTTCAAACTTTACTTTGCTTCGGAGCAGGGGAGCAATCCGAACTGTGGGCTTTTCCAGGTCACGGCTTTTCAAGAGATACCGTTTCTTTGTTTCTTGCGGGATGCATTCAACTTTGTCTGCCATGTAAATGGCCAATGCTCCTTTTTCAAGCATGGTGGTAGAGATATCGCTGGCTAAAATGTCATAGTGGAATCCGTTTTGTTGACTGGCAAAATTCTCTAAGATCATCGCCAGCGTATAGGGTTCCTCACCGGATGAACATGCAGCGCTCCATATTCTGACATCGCGCTTGGTTTGTGCAAGTTCAGGAAGAATGTTATTCTCGAGGTATGTGAAATGATGAGGTTCACGAAAGAAATCCGTTTTATTGGTGGTGACAACATCAATCATATGGATGAGCTCATTGGTTGTATCCGTTCCTTTGCTAAGAAGCTCAATGTAATCTTTAAAGGATTCCATCTTTAATGCCCGGAGCCGTTTATTGAGCCTGCTTTCAAGCATAACTTTTTTGCTTTCCGGCAGGTTGATGCCCGAATGTGTGAAAACGAGTGCTGTGAGATGATGGAATTGTTCCGTGGAAAGTCTCGATAATGATGATGCGCGCATTTCTGTCATATACCAGGGATAAAGGAATACTCTATTTCGATGATCTGAAATACTCCGATTTGACCGTCACCATTACATAAGCCCAGTTGGCCTGATGATCCGCATTGGCAACATTTTTAACATAGATTGACGACATGGTACGAGTCGCGAACATCAGACAGTATCCTGCCTCGATGCCAATTTCTTTTGTTAGCGGATAACTCGTAATAAGATCGATTTCCGTTCCAAGCCTGCTCTTAAGCTGTGAACCGTCGTCATTCTTTATAACATTTGCAGTATAAAACTGATGAGTGTCAAGATTGAATGTCACTCCACCACGTGCTTTGATTTGCAGCTTAATGTAATAGTCTTTTAATCCGCTGGTGCCGAATGGGGATGAAACGTAGAAGTAGTCCATATATCCCCAGAACTTATGTGGTGTGCCGTAGAGCGGATCAAATCTGCGATCGACAGTGGCTGTTGTATTGTCGTTTCCACTTGTCCAGTCAGACCCTATGGTGGTGCTCAGGTTGGTCGCCCATTTATAAGAAGCGTTTATGGTCAGCATCCACGCCGATAAGTCATCACCATTTTTATTTTCGCCGCTTTGAAGGAATGCAGAACCCAACACAGACATTTTCCCGGCAACTGAGCTGGTGCAGTTGATGCCCGTGGTGATTCTCGACCAGACTCCTTCGTCTAAAACTCTTGATGTCGTATCAAAATAGAACCTGTTAAAGTCATCTTTGATTAGCAGGATTGAAAAGAATCCTTTGCTGAGCATTTTTCTCACATGAAGGAACTGCAGCGATTTATACATGGATCCAATGCCGTTGGTTCCGGCAGGGTATGTTCCAGATGTGGGTACGCCATTGTATTTCGTTTCCTTAGTTGATTCAGAGTTTTGATTGAATGCTGCTCCGGTGTCGGCCCGCCAGTTTTTGTACACGAACCTGAGAAGCGCCATGTCATGCCTTCGGGCTTGCTGAAGCCAGTCAAGATTGCCGAGTAGCCGGGAGTCATCGTATACAAGTTCCTGCCGCCCGATTTTCAAGGTCATCCTTCCTTTCCATAATGCTGTGTCCAGCAAAGAAATGTCGGCCCACGCCTCATGCATCATAAGGCCGTTGCGTGCGTCGGGTGTTGTCCGGTTAATGGTCGAGGCATCTTGTCCCCAAACACGTACGTCCTGAACCGCTGTGTACAGACGAAAACGACTGCCGGAGTATCCGATCCCCAACCTGCTGCGTTGGGAAGTGAAGAATGCCGGTTCGGCATCTTTTGCAAGCAGTGTTCCCTGTCCCTGGCGATATTCAGTACGGGTTCGTAACTGTCCGCTCAGATCGAGCTGGGAATATGCATGGAACTGAATGAACAATAGTATACTTGTCAGGTATTTAGCGCTGGTGCGGCAGGTGACTTTCATAAGGATTTTAAAATTTTATATGGAAGATGAAGCAACCCCAGCGCTCTTTCGAACGCCGGGTGTTGCTTACCCCTAACCCCCATTAGAATTTTTGATACTCTTTGTCCAGTTCATCGTGCTTTTGCAGGTCGATCATCACGCCTGTCCCATTGGTATGTTTTACAGGTGTTGCGCTTTTTACCTTTTGATTCGCATAACCATTTTTGGTATGGACGTTTCCGTTGTGCGAGAACGCTTGTGACCGTTGATGTTTGTCTATTTTGAAGAATGAAATGGTTTCCCGCAGATGGTCAGCCTGGCTCGCAAGTTCTTCGGAACTCGAAGCAATCTCTTCAGCTCCTGCGGCGTTTTGCTGAATCACTTTATTGAATTGCTGGATTGAATTGTTGATTTGCTCAGCGCCATTGCTTTGTTCGATATTGGAGGCTGCAATCTCCTGAACAAGTTTTGCGGTATTCTGAATATTCGGTACGATCTGCGTAAGCAGGCGCCCTGACCGGTCGGCAATCGCCACGCTTGTCGTTGAAAGATCGTTGATCTCTGCGGCAGCAACCTGGCTGCGTTCGGCAAGCT
>DASPNN010000425.1:0-2601 GCA_035626495.1 Chryseosolibacter sp. | reverse complement strand
ATCGCGGGTTCCCGAGATCAGGAAGGCAATGACGATGCCTGGCAACACAGCATGGGAGATCGCGTCGCCAACCATGGCCATTTTTCTCAGGATGAGGAAGCAACCCAGCAATGCGCACGTGATGGCGACAAGGGCTCCGGTCAATATGATATAGAGGTCATTCATCTCATTGGTTCATTCGTACCTTCTTTTCACGAACATCCTCGCGCTCCTGTTTTGTACTCATGGATAGGGTATCTCCGCTTTATGCGGGTCGACTTTCGGGTAGTTCAATATTTTCTCAAGCTCCGCTTCCAGTTCGGGTGTTAGCAAGTGCTCGATGGTGTCCGCTTCATCGTGCACGTGGTCGGGTGCGATGTGAAGCTTCGTGGTCAGATAAAGCTCCCACAAGCGGTGGATCTTTACCACGCGCTGACCACGGACTTTGCCTTCCTCTGTGAGGCCCCAGGCATTACCGGATTGTTCGACATATCCCTGGCTTCTCAACCTTTTCAGAACGGCAAGGAGATTCTCCCGCTCGAACTTTCTCCTTCGGATGATCTCATCCAGTGTTCGCTGAATGTAAAAATTCCTGTTTTCCTCCCCGAGTTGATACAATGCTTTTAAAACATTCTCATCGTTGATCGTCCGGCGGATCACGTGTTGCCGTACAAGCCGGCTGATCAGACCACGCCTGGGTGCCATAAAAAATGAGACGAACGCAATGACTGAAATAACGATCACGATCCATGGGCCGGTCGGCATCGCAGGTGCCGTATAAGAAATATACGCGCCGGCCAAACCGCTGATCGCCCCGAAAGCACTGGCGAGTATGAACATCATTCGTATTCTGTCGGTCCAGAAACGCGCCGCGGCAGCGGGAGTGATCAGGATGGCGGCCATGAGCACAACACCCACCGCCTGGATGCCGATGACAACCGCCAGCACGATCAGCGACGTGAGCACAAGTTCAATCCGTTTTACCGGAAGGCCGATGGCGCGCGCATAGTCTTTGTCAAACGCCAGCAGGGCAAATTCCTTGAAGAGGGCAAAAACTGCGATGAGCAGGACCACGGCAACTCCGGCGAATACGTATAAATCGCTTCCGACCAACGCCGCAGCTTTTCCGAAGAGAAAATGATCCAGTCCCGATTGTGACGCGTTGCCGGATTTCTGGATAACGGTGAGCAAAAGAATGCCAACTCCGAAAAAAACGGACAGGATCAACCCGATGGCAGTATCTTCTTTGATCCGCGTTTTCGCAGTTATATATTCTACCGACACGACCGAGATCCACCCCGTGACAAAAGCCCCACCGATGAGGTACACAGGATTCTTGGTGCCCGAAAGCAAAAATCCCAAACATATTCCCGGCAGCACCGCGTGCGCAATGGCGTCACCGATCAGCGATTTCTTATTCAGGAATGTAAACGAGCCAACCATCGCAGAACTTGCCGTCAGCAGTACCGACCCGATCACCACATAGGTGATGTTCGGATCGTCGAATGAGAAAAATTCTATCAGCGATTTCATTCCATTATTACAAAGTAAACCAGAAATTAGAAATTAGAAATTAGAAATTGGAAATTGGAAATTAGTTAATTACCTCGTCTCCCTGCTCGGAAAACTTTCACGCCTGATCAGGTCCGCCACATCTGCGAGCAACGTCAGCTTTCCGCCGTACGTCTCCTGCAGGTTATGCTGGTTGAATGTGGTCGCTGTAGGACCATATGCGATCAGCCTGGTGTTTAACAGGATCACCCAATCGAAATACTGAGGTACCGATTGGAGATCGTGATGGACCACGACGACTGTCTTATTGGCTTCTGTCATGTTGCGCAGCAGCCCGATGATGGTGCTTTCCGTTGCCGCATCAACACCGGCGAACGGCTCGTCCATAAGATAAATATCAGCGTGCTGGGCAAGGGCGCGGGCCAGAAAGGTGCGTTGCTGTTGTCCCCCTGAAAGCTGCGATATTTGGCGGTTGGCGAAAGCTTCCATGCCAACTTTCTTGAGGCAGTCGATCGCAACATCGCGGTCTGCTTTGCGTGGTCTTTTGAATAATCCGAGCTTGCCATACCGGCCCATGAGCACGACGTCCAGTACAGATGCAGGAAAATCCCAATCAACCGATTCGCGTTGCGGGACATAGCTGATCCGGCGGCGTACATCATCGATCTCCTGCTCGAAGAGCTTGACATAGCCGCTGCTTAGCGGCAGGATTCCCATGATCGCTTTGATGAGTGTGGATTTGCCGGCACCATTCGGACCGACAATGCCTACCAGCTTTCCCTGCGGCAGCGTAAGATCGATATTCCAGAGTACCGGTTTTCGATCAAACGCAACGGTCAGGTCGTGGATCTCGAGAACGGGAGTAACCGGTGTTTTTTTATCTGATGTTTTCATTTTTCACATTGTCTCCTATAACGCAATCCGACAAAACTTGTCGACTGTGCAAACAACCGGGTGGCTGTTATCCGCGTTCAGGCCCGGTCATTTTAACGCATCGACTATGGTTCGAACATTTGCATTCACCATTCCGATATATGTTCCCTCGGGCGTTTCTTCCGGCCCCATGGCATCCGAATACAGGCTGCCACCGATTTTTACATTCCAGTTTTT
>DASPNN010000424.1:0-5315 GCA_035626495.1 Chryseosolibacter sp. | reverse complement strand
CGAAGCATGGGTCGACTCCACGATCAGGGTTCCGCCGCTCAAAGTGAATGAGCTACTGCCATGGCCGATCAGCTGCGATTCGCCCACGAGCTGTAAAGTGTCGGCGGACGACGAAAGCTGGTATTCAATCCGGTTACTGATGGTGCCGCTGTTTGTAAATGAATGAAGTTTTCCCTGCCCTGCTGTATTGACGAACACGATCCGGCCTTTCGCGCCGGCGCCGTCATTTACTCCTTCTGTGATGGTACCGGCGGTCAGCGCGAAATTGCCATTGATATTCAACGTACCTACCGAGGTACTGTTAGTCGTATTTGAAAGATACAAACTTCCCGGTGTGTTCATGTTGAAATCACCGGCGACGTTTACAGTTGTATTGCCCGTTGTTGTCAACAAGCTCGAGGAGGAGGAAGTCGATTGGAGATTGAAGTCGCCGCCGATGTTCAACACAAGACCAGAACCATTGGAGGTGGTATTGACCACGAAGCGTGAGTTACCCTGGACAGTCACATCGCCAGTTACGCTGACGATGGCGCGGGTCGAAGTAGTCAGCTGAACAATCCGGCCGGCGGTGTTCAGGATGTTAAGATTGCCCCGCACGGTTGTCAATAAACCATTAAGGGTGACCGTGTTCGCCTGTGAAGTACAGTTCCAGCTGACATGTCCGAAAGACTGGCTCCAGTTTCCTGTAGCCGTTGCCGAGGAAAATGTTGTGTAACCTTGAATTGTCATGGTTGAATTGGCATTCCAAACGGCCCTTGGAATACTGCCTTCCTGTGTCGTATAGTTGTGGATATAGGTTCCGCCTGTTCCAAAGGCAATATTAGAGCCTGTGGCATTGGAAATTGTCGATCCCTGATCTGCCTGAACAGTTCCAAACACAACAAGCGCGTAGGTTACACTTTGCAGGCTCAGGGTTCCGCCGTTCTCAATAGTCAGCTTTCCGGACGAACTGACCGTTGTCTGATCAATGTTGACTGAAAAGCCCGAAGGGATATCGATCTGATGATTGATTGTAATTGTTCCACTCGCCGAGGTGGGCACACAACTGCAACTCCAGACCGCGGTATTGTTCCAATCGCCATCGGAAACGGTCGTTATCTGAGACGTCGCGGCACTGCTGATCAAAAGAAAGAAAGCCAGTATGCGTATTTTCATCAAGCGCTTTTGTGAAGAGTACAAAAATAGAAATTATCCGCAAAACATCGTCGACCCGCCAACGTGTTTAGGGATGTATTTTACCAACGGAAATTGCTGCTAACCTGCAATTTATGCCGAAACCCGCGATGTGGTAACCATGTCCATGACACGAATAATGCGGTCAACATCTGCCGTCGAAAGGTTCGACCCGGACGGCAGGCACAGACCCCGTTCAAAGCACCGCTCCGAGTATCCGTTTGTGTAGGCGGGGAACGACTTAAACACCGGCTGCATGTGCATGGGTTTCCACAACGGTCTGCTTTCGATGTTTTCGTTTTCCAGGGCCAAACGGATCGTTTCGTGACTGACCCCTCCGGTCCTGGCCGGGTCGATGAGCACGGTTGTCAGCCAGCGGTTACTAATGAAAGTATCTGGCTCCATATGAAATTCAAATCCTTCCCGCGGGGCTATTTTTTCCAGATATCGATGGAAAACTTTCCGCCTTTGGGCAATCCGTTCGTCCAGCACCAGGAGTTGACCACGTCCTATCGCTGCGCTGACGTTGCTCAGCCGATAGTTGTAGCCAATTTGTGAATGCTCATAGTGGGGCGCCGGATCGCGCGCCTGCGTGGCGAGAAATTTCGCTTGTTTTACCCACTCTTGATTATCGGAGACCAGTGCGCCCCCTCCGGACGTCGTAATGATCTTGTTTCCATTGAAAGAGTAAATGCCGATGTCTCCAAATGTACCAGCCTTCTTTCCGGCGACGGAAGATCCGAGTGCTTCAGCCGCATCTTCGATGACGGGAATTCCGTAGTTGCGGGCTACGGTCATAATGTCCCGGATCTTCGCGGGCATGCCATATAAGTGAACCACAATAAGTGCTTTGGGCGCTTTACCTGTTTTTCGGATGCGGTCCTTAATTGCCTCCTCCAGCAGCACCGGATCCATGTTCATGGTCTCCGACTCAGAATCAACAAAAACCGGCACTGCCTTCTGATACATGATCGGGTTGCAGGAACCTGAAAACGTGAAGGAAGAGCACAACACCTCGTCGCCCTGTTGCACGCCCAGGATGATCAGCGCCAGATGAATGGCGGCCGTTCCCGAACTGAGGGCCGCGCAGTGAGCAACGCTGTTGTATCCGGCCAGTGCTTCTTCAAAAGCGGTGATATGTGGTCCGACAGGAGAGATCCAATTCGTATCAAACGCTTCCTTGACAAACTGGAATTCGGAATTGCCCATGTGGGGCGATGACAAATAAATCCTCTCGTTCTTCATCGGCCCCAAAGATAACCGTTTTGGGCAATAATTACGGGCCTCACTTCCCCCCGTTCCTTGCCGATATTTTCTGATAGTAAAAGGCGGGAATGAGCAGCAGCAACAACGTGGGATTCAGAATTAGCCGGTGAAGAAACGACACAAGGGGACCGTTGTAACCCGGCCACCTCGATTTGATGACAAAATAAGGAACAAGGATGATGATGATCCCTGCAAGCTGGACCCACAGGGCAAAGATGACGTATTTTTTTTCGTAAAAGAGGGCATAGATCACCCCGATCATGAAAGCATCATTGAGCAGGAAGCGGATCAGGCGATTAATGAAAAAACGGGAGGACCGGTCATCGGTACCGAGCAGCGCAGCAATGTCCGTTCGCTGGAAAATGAACACCGCGATCAGGCCGGCAAAACAAACCAGGCCAACAAGCCACCGGAGGTCAGGACGTTGCATCGGGTTGACGCTTAAAGGCCATTCGCACCCACACAATCCACAAGGCAAAAATTACAACGTACAGGATCGCTGTAAAAAGGTACTTGTGGGTGAAGTACATAAACTCTGGTTCATATTCTGAGACGTAGTAAAGCATCCCAATGCGGCCAAGGTTAACGACATAGATGACTGCAAGGCCCGCGGGGATAAACCACAACAACACTCGCGTATAGGGTCCAAACCCCAGGACAAATGCCACAAAAATAATCATCGTGTTAATTGAATTGCACCCTTCGTAGACAGAAACCACAACCCGTGCCTCATGAATAATCGATGTGGTTGAATTGTGCGCATGCCGCAGGAGGCCAACGTTAAGGCCACACGCATTTAGGATCCAGGCGGTTTGGGAGGTCACCACATGCGTGATCGGATCAACCGCGGGCTCATATGAATTAATGTATACCCCGTACAGCAGATTTCCTGCAAGATAAAGTCCCAGGAACTTCGCCAAAAACATGATCGTGGGCCGGAATTCGGTCGCGTTGAAAGTGGTCATTTCGATAGTTTTTTGGCCGGCACGCCCGCAACAACGCAATTAACGTCCACGTCCCTGATAACCACGCTACCCATACCAACGACGCTACGGGCGCCGATCCTTGTGTTGTTTTTCACGTTTGATCCCGAACCGATCAGCACGGCATCTTCGATCTGTACCCCACCGGCGATATTAGTTGCAACCATAATGGACGAATAATCACCTACCGTGACATCATGACCTACGGTGGTGTTCAGGTTCAATAACACATGCTCTCCGAGGCTGATGTCACAGGTCAGAATGCAGCCCGCACAAATCACAGATCCTTTTCCGATCGAAACGGATTGCGGATCAAGCAGTCTCGCAGAGGGGTGAATGACGGCCGGGAAATCGATCAATGGGTTATGAATACTGGCACGAACTCTCGCCTTGGCAGCAGGATCCCCGAGAGCAAGAATGACGAACGTATGAATCCGCCGCGCCTCGAGCCACGACAGATTCCCGAGAATTTCCAAACCGTGGATGCGCGAGCCAGGCTCCAGTGTATCATCAACAAAACCATCGACCTTCCATTCTGCCGACATTTTGAGCCAGGCGAGCAACTCACGTCCCAGTCCACCGGCGCCGTATATCAACAATGGCTTTTTCATAACGTGACGTATTTGATGATGCGCGCTGGGTTACCAACCGCCACTGCAAAATCCGGAATGTCAGTACGGACAACCGTACCCGCTCCAATGATCGCCCATTTCCCAATAGCCCTGCCGGGAATGATGACGGCACCCGCGCCAATGAATGATCCTTCGCCAACGGTCACCGCACCGCACAAAACCGCCCCGGGGCCCACGTGCGCGTAATCGCCGATCACACAGTCATGGTCAATCTGGCTGGCCGTGTTCAGGATCACGTGATTGCCAATGCTGACGCTTGCCTGAACAATGCTGCGGTGCAGTATCATATCACCGGTCCCTAAGGCCGCCCGCTTCGAGATAACTGCAGTTGGGTGGACAGCATTTGCGAAAGCATGTTTACACTCCTGCGCAACCTTACGACGGATCGCGTTGTCTCCGATGGCAATTACAGCTTTCCCTGACGGCTCGAAGGAGGGGTCGTATGCTCCGAGATAGGCAATCCCATGCAAGGAACCTGACAGCTGCGGGTCGAAGATGCCAACAACTTCGACACCCTGATCCAGCAGGCAATCTAGCACAACACGCGCGTGTCCCCCGCCGCCCTGAAGAATGACTTTATGATTGATGAAACTCAAAGATTGAATGTTTGATGACACCACGTCGCGTCACGCATTCCAAAAGTACGCTTTTTTCTTTTAGGCATAGCTGCCCGACCCTCGCCGGCTCACCGCCTACTCTGGCCTGTAAACCTTTCCATAGTTGCCGAAGTTCCACTGGAGATGCCTTCCGACTTGACAACCTTGAGCGCCGTCAAAAACAGAATCTTGAGATCCAACAGAAATGAAATATGATCAACATACCAGGTGTCCAACGCAAATTTTTCCTGCCAGGAAATGGTATTCCTGCCATTGACCTGAGCCCAACCCGTAATGCCAGGCAATACATCATGTCGACGCTGCTGATCGGGGCTGTACAATGGCAGGTATTCGACCAACAAAGGGCGTGGACCCACGAAGGACATATCGCCCTTCAAGACATTGATCAATTGGGGCAACTCATCCAGTGAAGCTCGGCGTATGAGTTTCCCCACCCCTGTGAGGCGCTGCTCGTCGGGTAAAAGCTGCCCTTCCACATCGCGCGCATCGGTCATTGTCCTGAATTTGATGACACTAAAAATTTTTTGTTTATACCCGGGCCGCGGCTGAATGAACCATATTCTTCCACGGTTGGTCACGGCCAGCACAGCCATGCATGATAACAACAGCGGCGAACTGATAAGGAGGGCCAACAGCGCGAAGAG
>DASPNN010000423.1:0-4330 GCA_035626495.1 Chryseosolibacter sp. | reverse complement strand
CTGCCAGGCTTATGAATAACGGCGTGGCATCGATAGTTCCATAATACAGCTTGAAAGGAATCTCGCCGAGTTCAGCCATTTCCCCGCTTCGTGTCTCGTGAAATATCTTTCCCGGTTCGGCGTCCTGAAAATCATTAAACGCTTTGGCCTGCGTTTGTGCGAGATAACGAAGAACACCTTTTGCCAGCTCAGGCTCAACCCAAAGACATTCGAATGCCGTCAATATTCCATCACGACCGAAAGCAGTACTGTACCAGGGAATTCCCGCATACGGATATAAGCCGTGAGCCGTGCGTGTGGTCATCGTTATCAAATCATTTTTCGATCGGTTGATCCATTCATTGAACTGGTCGTTGGATGTAAGAATGCCTGCGCAATAGCTGCTGACCTTTTCGAGATAGGTATTCATGGCATTCTTTGCCGTATCGAATGGTATCACCTCGATGGCCTGACCTCGTTCAGCAAACGAAGCTGAAACTTCAATGATAAATTCATCCTTAGGGTTCATTTTAATATTGTCATAACGAACGCCATCACGATCGATTGACTGAGGTTTCGGATTGAGCTGAATGGTTGTTTCGCGGTTTATGTTATCCAATCCGTTGTACGAAAAAGTAACACCGTTGTCGGACTGTTTTCCACTAAGCTTTTGTCCTTTTTTTTGCCGTGTGGTTCCGCGTACTTCAAAGATGTCGGCAAAATCCGCATCATACTTCAGCTGCACGTGGAATTGCGTCGGCTCCAGGCCAAAGTTTATGAATCTGATCCGTTCGTGATATGCTCCTTGCCAAAGGAACTTGGATCGGGAGATATGGATCGTGCCCCGCAAAACAGCGTTGTCATTGTCGAGGCTCAGGTCCGGGTTGGTCAGATCGACGATAATCATCTGGTTGTCTTCACGGGGAAAAGAACTTAGCAACAAGGGCTTGAGTCCGTTGATGGTAAGCTCCATCTTCGAGAGATAGCGCGTTCCATTATGATAGACCCCCAGCGAGCCCGACGGAATCTGAAAGATATCACCGTGAACTTCGAATAAGGCAAACGTATCACCTTCTTTCAGTACAATCGTTTTTTGATCGGCCAAAGCAGACGACGCCAAAATGTAATGCTTATTCTCTATTTCAATAAAATTCATGATTGCATTAATTTAAGATTGTACTTCGTGGAGGTTAGTTTGTTAGGCCTTTCTTCATAAAGCCTTACATATGCTTCAGCCATCGTCGGCGCCGTAAATCGTTCTTCGAAACGCACCCTGCATTGCTGCCGGCTTACGGACGAGATATTTTTCACGGCAATCGCTGCCTCAGCCTCCGTTGTTACAATAAATCCATTTACGCCATGCTCGATCATTTCAGGCACGCTCCCACGATTAAACGCCACAACGGGTGTACCGCATGCCATCGCCTCGATCAAGACGAGTCCGAAAGGTTCACTCCAGTTGATTGGAAATAAAAGCGCCATCGCATTTCCAAGAAATTCATTCTTTTCACTCTCGCCAATTTCCCCGACAAATTCAATCAGTGGATGATCAAGAAGGCGTTTGATATGGTGTTCAAAATACGCCCGGTCTGCCTTGTCGATCTTCGCGGCGATCTTTAGTGGAACACCACATTGTTTTGCTATTGCGATGGCACTGTCTAACCCCTTCTCTTCTGAAACTCGCCCGAGAAAAGCAAGATACTCACCTTCGTTAAAGTTCGGTTTAAAGAGATTGACCGGCAAACCATGGTAGACGTTGCCCACCCAGTGCAGGTGCTGAAGTGGTTTTCGCTGATTCATCGATATGGATACAACGGGCATATCGTAAAATACATCGTACAAAGGTTTCAGTTCTCTGATATCAAGCCGGCCATGCAGCGTGGTAACCTGCGGCGTATTGTTGAAACGCGATGTGGGATAATGCAGATAGTCGGTATGATAATGGATCACATCAAAACTGTCGCTCATATCCTGAACCATCTGCAACTGAAGAATATGATACGCCAGTGGATCAATACAATTTTTATCGAGCCGCAATGCCTTTTCGGACACTGGCACTAACGTCGCTGTCGTTAATGAATCGCCGCTTGAAAACAACGTGACGTCGTGACCTTGCCTTACCAATTCTTCCGTGAGGAATGAGACGACTCGTTCTGTCCCTCCGTACAGTTTCGGGGGAACACTTTCAAATAAAGGCGCTACTTGGGCTATTCTAAGTCTATTCACATGGCCAGCGTTTAACCGTTGAACCTTTGCAATAGTCATACCCTCGTGCACCCGCTACAGGGTATCAACTGTGAAAACCGTTTACCGATTTTTTTATCGAACGGCTTTTCATATACGCCGGCGAAGAGAAGCGCATAAACGCTGTTATTGAATATGAAAGGCCGCTGTTTTTGGGAAATACGAACCGCATTAAAAATAATCACGTACCTTCTCCTCCCACGCACGTCGGCGAGTCTATGTCGCAATGAAATTGCAATTATTAACTATGCAGTGGAGTCACGAAGCGCATCGCCGCTCAAGTCGTGCTTTCCGGAAGCGTCATCCAGCACCTTATACGAATATGAAGTTAAATTTATTCCAAAAAAAATTGATGGTTACGTAATGTTGTTGATTGCAATTTGGAGTAATCAACCCGCGGGCTTCGAAGCTTCCTGGAAGTTGCGGCTGTCGATTCGAAGCGGTTTGATTTATCAACAACGATTTTGAACGAAAAAACTTTCGGGAAGTACCCCTGGCTTAACACTGCAAAGGCCAGTGTGAGAACGTTCGTCGAAACGTATTTCCATTGACCGTTGCTAATCTCCACTCATGGTAAAATTCAGGCACGTGATTTATCCAACTTGTGTGACTTTTCAAATTATGCCGACTCGTTTGGAAAAAGCCGCTGACGGAAAGCGATGCATTATCTATCAATTGAAAGCCTGAAACGATAGAGTCGCTTACTTGATGGAGTAGTTGGCAAAATCAATTTCAATTTTATGAGAAAAGAATTACCCTCTCTTTTGCGCCTCGCAAAACGTGCGTTGCGCCGTCTTGCATTCGTTTCGGGATCTTCCCTCCTTTTCACTTTGGCCGGTCAACCCTCAGTTGCTCAGCTACAGCTGCTGAAAGACATCAACACTTCCGAAGAAGCCAGCTACAGTGAGTACTCGCTGCTCACGCACGGGATTGGCCGGATGTACTACGTGAGTGAAAATGAACTCTGGAAGAGCAATGGAACGCCGGAGTCGACTCAAAAGCTGAAATCATTCAAGTCAATCTCCGGCCTGACGATGGTTGGCACCACGTTATACTTCGCCGCTGACGATGGCACAAGTGGCGCCGAACTCTGGAAGTCAAACGGTACAGTAGGAAGCACGGTCCGTGTTAAAGATATTATGGAAGGCCCCGAAGGATCGTCGCCGCATAATCTTACAGCCGTAGGCAGCGCCTTATTTTTTGCGGCGTACCGGAGCACTGCCGGCATCGAGCTTTGGAGATCGGATGGAACGAGCGCAGGAACGACTATGGTGAAAGACATCGCCCGCGGAAATAGCTCACCACGGAACATGGTCAACGTTAACGGTGTTTTGTTTTTCTCCGCTACCGATGGTGTGAACGGTCATGAGCTCTGGAAAAGTGACGGCACAGCAGCAAACACGGTGATGATAAAAAATATCTATGCCGGAAAATCAAATGCATATCCCGAACAACTGACCGCCTACGGGGGAAAGGTCTACTTCAGCGCCTATGAACCTGCTTCAGGAAGAGAACTCTGGGTGTCGGATGGTACGTCTGCAGGAACAACCCAGTTGAAAGATATCCGTCCAGGTTCACAAAGCTCCACACCGGAAAACCTGATCGTTATCAAAGACAAGCTGATGTTCACGGCACATGATGGTGACCATGGCGACGAACTGTGGCAAACGAATGGAACCATAAGCGGAACAGCCATGGTGAAGGACATGAATCCCGGAGGAGCAGGAAGCAACTCCACCGTGTCGGGCAGAACCATGCGCGCCTTCAGCAACATGAATGGACTTTTGTACTTCATCGCAGCAAAAGGAGATAAAGAATATATTTATCGCAGCGACGGCACCGAAGCGGGAACGATAATTCTCAAGCAGGCCTATGGCGTTCTGAGCGAGGCTCCACAGCCGGAGTTTACCTACATGAAAGGATATGTTTATTTTTTCAATGCTGAGAGTTCCTTTTCCGAGTCCCAGGCGTTGTTGCGTATCCCTTATAGAGGTACTCCTCAAGAGATCAGCTTCGTGCGATATTTTGATGGACCTTTCAGTTGGTATGCCGACGTTCCGCCTGTGAGAAATGAAATGATCCATTTTTACAATAACCTCTATTTCTT
>DASPNN010000422.1:0-2697 GCA_035626495.1 Chryseosolibacter sp. | reverse complement strand
CCAGTGGCAACATCAGCTTGAGCCGGAAGATTCAGTCGAGCGTCAGCGGATAATGGAACGCGAGGCTTTCGAAAAGCGGCAGGCGGAATTGCGGGAAGAAGAAATCGGTTTCATCAACAAACAGAAATAGATTTTAACGTTTCCTTTCTTGCTCAGGGATAAAGCAAATACTTCTTTCGCATTTCTTTGTAGCGTCCAAGTTCCGGCTCCCAGCTCTTGCGGATCTCATCTTCCGACACACCTTTCTCAATTTGCTCTTTGAGCAGTGTTGTTCCAGCCAGCCGATGAAAATTGCCCATCTGTGTATCGGGCGCTGTGTTGAAGAATTTTTCTTTTTCGGGATAAGCTTTATATAATTCAAAAAGCCACTGAAGATTTATCCTCCCGTTTTTGCGCAGCGTTTTTGTGTCATAGGTTCTCAGGTCGAGGCCATAACAGGTCTTGTCTTTGTGCAGCGGGTTCTCACTCATGCCGGGAATGCTTTGGGGCACGTACGAAAAGTAATATTTGCCTTTGAGCTCGGGACTTCCCAGGACGGTAAACGGCATGTATGTCCCGCGTCCGTGGTTGAGTCTTGTACCTTCAAACAGGCAAAGTGAGGGATAGAGTAAGACAGCCTGTTGGGTGTTGAGGTTGGGTGAAGGTTTAACAGGCAACGTGTACGGCAGATCATGGGAATAATTCGCAACCTTGATGACTTTTATTTTGCACTGGAGTTTTTTATCAAGCCATCCTTCGCCATTGACCATGTGTGCGAATTCTCCGATCGTCATCCCGTGCGTGATTGGAATCGGAAATTTGCCTATGCCGGAGGCGAGGGTCATGTCCAAAACAGGACCGTCCACATATGCATTCGGGTTGGGACGATCGAGGATGAGGAGTTCCTTATCATTTTCTGCGCAGGCCGACATAACATCGGCCAGCGTGTTGATGTTCGTGTAAAAACGGCATCCGACATCCTGGAAATCGAAAATCATCAGGTCAATTTCTCTGAGATCTTCACTGGACGGCTTACGTTTTTTTCCGTAAAGCGAAATGATCCGCTTGCCGGTCTTTGGATCGACTTCGTCCTGCACTACGGCGCCGTTGCTGGCGTTGCCGCGAAACCCATGTTCCGGACCAAATATTGTGGTGACATTGACTCCAAGCGAGAGCAGACTGTCGACACTCAGCGTCTTGCCGATGATCGATGTTTGATTGACAACCATCCCGATCCGCTTGCCGCGCAGGTAAGGGAGATATTGCTCGGTCTGATCGGCGCCGGTCATGATCGGTTTGTTGGCCACGGTTGTCCGCCGGTCCGGTTCAAGCGAGATCAGAAAGACGAAGATGATGAGAAATGTTTTCACGGTGACTCTTTAGTTACGAGCTACAAAAAATGCTCCCGCTTGTCGTCGGTCCAAAGCTAGGTGGTCCGCGGTTTTTAATCCCTCACTGAAAACAGTGATTTGACCGCCCTGCGAGCCGCAGAATGGGGTTTTGGCGGTATCGGAACTATTTTTCGTGCCGCCGCTTTGAATCTTTTGCTATCTTAACTCTGCGTTTAATGCCATAACCTTATGACCAGGGTGCTCATTGCTGACGATCATCAAATGTTTGTAGATGGCCTGAAGTCGCTGTTGATCGAGGAAAAAGAGGTATGTGTAGTTGGTGAAGCGAAAAACGGTTACGAAGTGATAGAAATATGCGATCGCGAACACGTCGATATTGTTATCATGGATATCAACATGCCGCTCATGGATGGGATTCAAGCTTCGCGGGAACTTTCAAAGAAACATCCTGCGGTGAAAATTCTCGGCCTTTCGATGTACAATGACCGCGACTATATTTCCGACATACTGAAGGCCGGCGCGCGCGGTTACGTGCTCAAGAATACCGGCAAAGAAAGTTTACTTGACGCGATTGCCACGCTGCAATCGGGTTCGAACTATTTAAGCGACGACGTCAGTAAGACGTTGCTGAGCGGCTTTATGAAGAAAGGCGCGGACCAAATGATGGAAAAGTTATCGGACCGGGAGCGTGAGGTTCTTGATTGTATTGCATCCGGTCTCACCACATATGAAATTGGCGACAAGCTGTTTATCAGCAAGAATACCGTCGAGACACATCGTAAGAATCTTCTCTATAAGCTCAAGGCGCGCAATACCGCCGAGCTGGTCAACAACGCGTACAAGCAACGGTTAATTCAGTGATTCTGTCAAATCACTATTTTCCGGGATGCGTTTAGTCCTCACGCGGCCAATCTTTGTCAGTGTTATATAGGCATGGGGTTGTAGCCTTATGATCATCATTTCACGGATAAAGTATTGACATGTTATTAATAGCAGATAGCGGTTCAACAAAAACTGAGTGGCGGGTAATTGAAGAGGGAGGAAACACCATAATCACGCTGACGACTGAAGGGCTGAATCCATTTTTTCTTACCGTACCCAAGATCGCCGCAATCATTGAAGAGAAAGTCCTGCCGCGGGTAGAGCAAGTGGAGAAGGTCTTTTTTTATGGTGCGGGATGTGGATTGCCGGTCAAGGCTGCGCAATTGCGGGAGGCTCTGGATTCCGTTATACGTCCAAGATACCCCTCTGAGGTGTGTGGCGACATCCTCGGGGCGGCAAGGAGCTTGCTTCAACACGAGGAAGGCATTGCATGCATCCTCGGCACCGGAGCCAATTCATGTTTATACGATGGACACGGAATCAT